>JBAURA010000074.1:0-1774 GCA_049580985.1 Chloroflexia bacterium | reverse complement strand
GGAAGAGGGCACCCACAAGGGGTGCCCCTACGACCCGGGTTTCTCTACCCCTAATCTGAACGCTTACCGTTTATAGTAGGGTTGACTCGCCGCAACCACCTTGCTATAATTTGATACACTTTGCCCTTGCTGTGTGCGCGGGGGTCTGCTCGCTTTTACGAGAGAAGGAGAATAAACAAATGCAAAGAAGGCGCATCTACTTTATGATCGGCCTGGGCGTCGCATGGCTAGCCCTGGTCGCATTAGCATGGCGACCCTGGAACGCGCAGGCGGCCTACCCCACGGCGGGTAGCAACGCAGGCAGCAGCGCAGGGGCCTACGAAAGCCTGAACGGCGTGCCGTTGCGGGGCGAGTGGTGGAACAACCCCTACATCGCTTTCGATGCGGAGACAAAGATCAGCACCAAGCTCCAGCCACAGCTTGACAGTGGCGATGCCACGGGCAGGACCGTTGGGTTTATGGTCTACCTGAAGGCCCAGGCTAACACAGCCAACAACGAGACCGACTGGCGGGGCAAGGGCGAGTATGTACTCGATGTACTGGAGCGAGTTAAAGCGGCCACGCAACCCCGCGTGATGCAGGAAGTGGCTCGCCAGCAGGCGTTGGGCAACATCACCGGTAAAGTATCGCAGTTCACGATCATCAACGCGATCTTCGTGCACGGCAACACCGAGGCGGCACGCGCCCTGGGCCGCCTGCACGACGTGGCCTACATAGAAGCCGACCACAGATATACCTTACAGGACAACCGCGCGGGCCAGATGATGGACGTGGCAGGCAGCACGGCTGCCACGCAGGACTCCCCGGAGACGGTCGAGTTGGGCGTTAACACCGTGAACGCACCCCAGGCGTGGGCTAATGGCTACCTGGGCGACGGCGTCGTAGTGGGCAGCATCGACACCGGCGTAGAGTACACCCACCCCGCGCTCGTTCGCCAGTACAGGGGCAACCTGGGCGGCGGCAACTATGACCATAACTATAACTGGTGGGACACCCGCGAGGACGCCCCGCGCCAGTTCGTGCCCTATGACGACGACGGGCACGGCACGCACACCACCGGCACTGTGCTGGGCGAGGACGCCAGCCAGACCAACCAGATCGGTGTGGCCCCGCACGCCAAGTGGATCGCCACCAAGGTCTTCCCCGGCGGCGGCTCGTCGGGCAACGAAGAGATCACCCCCGCGCAGGACTTTATGCTCGCGCCGTGGGACCTCAATCAACAGAACAGGCGACCCGACCTTCGCCCGCACGTGATCAACAACTCCTGGGGCGACGGCGAATGCTGGAATACCGATAGCTGGCTCATCACCCAGGCATGGATCGACGCGGGCATAATGCCCTCCTTCTCGAACGGCAATAGCGGCCCCGCGGCGGGGTCGGTCGGCTCGCCCGGCGCATACCCCTTCTTGATCGGCGTTGGCGCGCTTAACGCCTCCAACTACGTCATCGCGGGCTTCTCCAGCCGTGGGCCTTCGTGCTACGGCGGCGTGATCAAGCCCGACGTCGTGGCCCCGGGTGTGAACGTCCGCTCCAGCATACCGGGCGGGACGTACGGCCCCAACCAGGGCACCTCGATGGCCGCGCCGCACGTATCGGGCGTAATGGCCTTGATCCTGAGCGCCAACCCTTCGCTCACCTACAGCGACGTGACGGGTATTCTCACCCGCACCACCTTCTTCAGCCCGACGTGGGGCACGCGACCTAACAACAACTACGGTTGGGGCCTCGTGAAGGCCGACGCGGCGACCAACATGGCGGTGCACGGCCCGCACGT
>JBAURA010000073.1:0-4607 GCA_049580985.1 Chloroflexia bacterium | reverse complement strand
GAGGGCGGGCACGGGGACCCGCCCCTACGAATCTCGATCTTTATGCGACAACATTATCCACCAGGGGTGCCCTCTCCCAATACAATGCTCTCGCTCTATGAGGTCAGAGGAGTGCCTCTACGCGTTTGTTTGAGCCTTCAGAGCGTGCCAGGCACACCTTCCACGACTATCATCCTGCTAATGGCGGTGCGGTGCCTTATAGCCATTATTGGTTTGTATTCCTCGCAGGACCACCACGCCCTGGCCTGCTCAACGCTGTCGAACTCAAGTACGACGATACGCTTCGGCTGCCAGTCACCCTCGAGAGTTTCGGCCTTACCGCCCCTGACAATGTAGCGCCCGCCGCTGTTTATGACTGTGGGGGCCGCAAGGCGCCTGTACTCCTCGTACCCTTCGGGGTCGAATACGTCGATTTCCACGATCACGTATGCAGACATGTTGTTCCTCCTCACAGATGACCATTCTCCTGGATCACTATGAACACAAAAGCGACCGGACAAAAGTTCAAGGAAAAGAGCTTTACCTATAGGTAAAGCTCTTTTCCTTGGCGGAAGCGGAGGGACTCGAACCCCCAAGGCTTATTAGGCCCGACCGTTTTCAAGACGGCGTCCTCATCCTGCCGGATCGCTTCCATGTGTTATTCTGTACTCTTCCTTTCTATTATAACAAGCTTCATAGGTACACTCAAGTGATTGACACTCCCTACCCCTCCTGGTATGATCTATAGTAGGGAGGAGTCCGCCAGTGATTACGAATGAAGAAAAAGAACAACAGGAAACGCAAACCGAAGACGACCTCGACGCGCTTCAGCCGTTGATCGGGCTGGCGACTGCCTTGCTCGACGTCGACCGGCTGCGGATTGCCGGGTTGCTGGCTGGCAAGCCCGCCAGTCGCATGGAGATGGCCCAGGCCACGGGGCTGTCGCACAAGGAATTGCTGCGCCACCTCGACAGCCTTCAGAGCTTCGGCGTGGTGAAGCTCCAGGAGCCTGCGCCCCGCGACCCCGACCCATACAGCCGCTACGAATTGAACTCGGAGACGCTGAGGCAGGCGCGGCAGGCGATGGGCAAGTACAAGGGCGTGCGCAAGCGGCCTACAGACAGCAGGTTGATGACCCTGGATACTTTCATGCCGGGCGGCAAACTGACCGCGATACCCATGAAGCAGTCGCAGATCGTGGTCCTCCTGGACGAGATTTCTCTGAGGTTCGATCTTGAAAAGCAATATTCAGAGCGGGAAGTAAACGTAATACTAAAAGAGATAAGCGAGGACCACTACGCCACGATCCGCCGCTACCTGGTAGACTTCGGCTACCTCACCCGGACGACGGATGGGAGTGTGTACCGGAAGAGTGCGTAGTTGTCAGTTGTCAGTTGTCGGTTGTCAGTAGTTCAAAGTTCTGGGTTCAAAGCTTACAGTTGCTTATAACTGACAACCGACAACTAACAACTGACAACCGGCCATAGGAGATACAATGGAAATCAGGCTGGCTAAAGAGATGGGGATGTGCTTCGGGGTCAAGATGACGCTTGACCAGATCGACGAGGCAATCAAGACGCGCGAGGGGATAGATACGCTCGGCACGCTGGTGCATAATCCGCAGCTTGTGGACAAGTTGAGCGGGCAGCGGATCGAGGTGGTGGGTAGCCTTGAAGACGCGCGCAACAGGACGGTGGCTGTGACGGCGCACGGGGCGGCTCCCGACGTCTATCGCCGCGCGGAGACGCAGGGGTTGGAGTTGATAGACACTACCTGTCCGCTGGTGACGCGCGTGCAGCAGCTTGCCAAGAAACTGATGCAGGAAGGGCACTGGGTGATCGTCTACGGCGACGCGCCGCACCCCGAAGTGCAGGGTATCCTCGGCTGGGCTAACTCCATATTTGATGAAACCCCGGAAGAGGGTGCGGCTGGCGAGGGTGGCGAGAAGAAGGAGAAGAGCAAGGTCCGAAGTTGGAGCGCGCGCCGGGCCATCTGTGCGAAGAGCCTCGAAGAGATCGAGGCAGCGCTGGCAGCCGACGGCACGCCTGCCGCCAAGATACGCAAGATCGCGCTGGTGTCGCAGACGACGCAGAATACCGAATGGTTCAAGGGGTTCGTGCGCGACGTGGTGTCGCGCTTCCTTGAGTTCGGCTGCGAAGTGCACGCCCACAACACCGTCTGTCTGCCCACGGCCAAGCGCCAGCCCGCCGCCATCGATCTCGCGAAGGAAGTAGACGTGATGATCGTAGTGGGTGGGTACGAATCGGCCAACACCCGTCACCTGCGCGACATAGCCGCCGAATTCTGCCCGGCGCACCACATCGAGCGCCCGGAGCAGTTGCAGGAAGAGTGGTTCGAGGGCGTAAAGACGGTGGGGGTGACGGCGGGCGCGTCCACGCCCGATTACGTTATACGCGAAGTGGTGGATGCGCTTGAGGCTTTAGACGAGCGAATGAAGGTGGGTGTGCCCGCCTAGGTCTCAACTAGAAGGTGCATGAAAATGGAGCCGCCTGTGGCGGCTCCATTTTCATGCTTTATAAAGTATAGAGAGCTAGATGTGGCAGGAGGACAGCCCGCGCTTCTCAAGATACTGCTGGTGGTAATCTTCGGCCATGTAGAATGAGCTTGCGGGAGTGATCTCGGTCACAATGGGCTTGCGGTACTTACCGCTGCTGTCTAATGCGTCTTTGGAGGCGCGGGCGGCGGCTTCCTGCTCTGGCGTGTGGAAGAAGATGGCCGACCTGTATTGCGTGCCTACGTCCCAGCCCTGGCGGTTCAGCGTGGTGGGGTTGTGGTTGTCCCAGAAGACCTTCAGCAGGTCGTCGTAGGACACCCTGGCGGGGTCGTATGTGACCTCCACTACCTCGGCGTGGCCGGTACGCCCCGTGCATACGTCCTTGTAGGATGGATTGTCGTATGCGCCTCCACTATATCCGACCGCCGTGGAGATCACGCCCTTTATCTGGCGGTAAGCTGCCTCCACCCCCCAGAAGCATCCCGCTCCGAATGTGGCCTTTTGTAATGTCGCGTTTGTTGTGTTTTCCATTTTATTTCTCCTTTGCCAGTTATCAGTTGTCAGTTGTCGGTTGTCAGAAGGAGCCTAACGGTAAAGAACTGACAACTGACAACCGACAACTGGCAACTATCCTCTATCCAGCTTGAGCGCAGCGGAGTTGATGCAGTAGCGGAGGCCCGTCGGGCGGGGGCCGTCGTCGAATACATGGCCCAGGTGGGCGTCACAATTGCTGCACGTCACTTCGGTGCGCCGCATCCAGAAGCTGTTGTCTTCCTCGCTCGTGACGTTCTCCTCCGAGACAGGCTGGTAGAAGCTGGGCCAGCCCGTGCCCGATTCGAACTTGTTATCCGAACTGAAAAGCTCCGCGCCGCAACATACGCACCTGTAAGTGCCTTTGTCGTGCGTGAAGGCGTACTCGCCGGTGAAGGCGCGCTCGGTGCCCTTCTGGCGGGTGACGTGGTACTGCTCAGGTGTTAGCTGCGCTCGCCATTCCGCCTCGGTCTTCTGTATCTTATTCTTCATAATATTGCCTCCATGATTTGGACTTTATGGTCCTATGATAATTATACGGCTGGAACCTTACAAACGTATTGCAAAGATTGGGGCCATGTTACACTCATAGGTCGAACTGGCCCCGGCCCATGTAGTGACACTGGCCGCCCACTCGCACCGCGACGTATTCGCCGCCATCGGCCACTACCTCGATGTGGATGTAGCTTGGGCGGCCTATCTCCAGGCCCTGCTCGCTGACTATGTGCGTGTCGGGCGATGGGACGATGCCGTAGCGGACCAGATATGCGCCGAGCGGGCCGCTCGCGATGCCGGTCGCGGGGTCCTCGGTGATGCCGAGGCCGGGGGCGAACATTCGGCTGTGGACGGTCGAGCCTTCGGTCTCCATCTCCTGCGTAAAGACGAAGATGCCGTCGGCGTCGTAGGGGGCCAGCAGTTGCCTACATGCCTGCGCGTTGAGGTTGATCCTTTTCGCGTCGGCCAGGGTGTTGAGTGGCACGTAGAGGAAAGGCACGCCTGTGGATACCACCTGCACGGGATAGCGGCTATCTATAGCTTCCTCGGGCAGTGAGAGGGCCTGCCTCACCAACGTGCGGTCCTCTATTATAGGGCCGAACTGGGGCCGGTGTTGCGTCATCCAGATCATCGCGGGGTCGTCGGAATCTTCATCGTAGCTGATAGTGACGGGGATGTCGCCCACTAGCTCTTCGCACACAACCCTGGTGGGGTTTCCCTCACGGCGGAGCATACCCAGGTGCGCGAGCACGTAGTTTGTGCCGACCGTGGGGTGGCCCGCCGTCGGCAGCTCCTTGTCGGGGGTGAAGATGCGCAGGCGAAAGTTGTTGGCCGGGTTGTTGGGCGGCAGGACAAAGGTGGTCTCCGACAGGTTTAGCTCTTTCGCCAGTCGGGGCATTAGCTCCGGTGGCACACTCGCGCCATTTGTGAAGACTGCC
Organism: Chloroflexia bacterium; assembly: GCA_049580985.1. Lineage (GTDB taxonomy): Bacteria > Chloroflexota > Chloroflexia > QHBQ01 > JADMIH01 > JADMIH01. Next base: position 149 of record JBAURA010000073.1, on the reverse strand, counting down.
AGTTGGTTACCGCCGAACGCGCTGTCGGTGAAAACATCCACCAGGTGATATTCATAGGTTGGCATTGTGGATTCCTTTTTGATGGGTGATGCATAGCGTGAAACCTAACCTTACACTTAAGGAGGTTCCATGTAAGGTTAGGTTTTGGC
>JBAURA010000072.1:0-5422 GCA_049580985.1 Chloroflexia bacterium | reverse complement strand
GTAAAACGCGAAACGTAAAACATACGGGGTAAGCTGACCAGTGTCGCTTACCCCTTACGTTTTACGTTTTACGCTTTACTTCAACTCGTCCAGCAAATCCCTCAAATCCAGCGGCTCGCTCACCATGGCTATCTCGCCTTCGGGGGTGAGGGGCCATTCCGAGCGGTCGCGGTCGCGGTAGATCTCGATGCCGTTGCCATCGGGGTCGTGCAGGTAGATGGCTTCGCTCACGCCGTGGTCCGCCGCGCCGTCGATTTCGACGCGATGATCCAGCAAGCGACGGAGGGCGCGGGCCAACTCTACGCGGTTGGGGTAGAGGATGGCGAAGTGGTACAGCCCGGCGCTGTGTCGCGGGGCGGGTGGCCCTCCCTTGCTCTCCCAGGTGTTCAGCCCCAAGTGGTGATGATAGCCACCCGCAGACAGGAAGGCCGCGCTATTCCCGAACTTCTGCTGTAGCTCAAACCCGAAATTATCCTTATAGAACTGCACCGACCGGTCCAGGTCCGACACTTTGAGGTGCACATGGCCGATGAATGTCTGGGGATGGATGGCCGGCTCGATTGTTGTGCTTGGTGCGTTTGCTGTGTTGGGCTTGTTGTCCATTTCTTTGCTCCTGTGATTTGCACATGATATGTGGTTACTTCTGTATAACAGCGCTAGGGCCGCTGATATGCGTCCCTAATATGATCTACGCTTCAGGGTTTCAAGAACCTAGAGGGATCACAGTTCATCCAGACGGCCATATCTGCGTAAAAAATCAGCTATTTTGGATTTGCCCAAATGACCTTGAGCTACCTCTAATACCATCTCGGTCAGCAAGTCCTGATCTACTATGAGCTTAAGACCGTTAAAGCGTAGGAATGCGATAGCAGAGGCTACTCCTGCACGTTTGTTGCCATCTACAAAAGGGTGGTTCTGCACAATATGAAAGAGGTAGGTCGCGCCCATCTCATAGATGTCTTCGTGGAGGAACACGCCGCCAAAACTGGCCTTCGGCATCTCTACCGCTGAAAGGAGTAGCCCCATATCACGGATACCGAGACTACCACCATAGTGGGCTATTTGGTCTTGATGCAATGCCAATACATCTTCAAGGCTCAAGAACAGTGGATTCACAGGGCTGCACCAACTATTCAGCTAGGCGCTTGAATACTTCGCCATATTCGGCACGCATTTCATCCATGATTTGATGCAACCTTGCCTTATGCTCATCATCCCGAACAGTTACGATTATCGAATCCCCATCCGTTATGATATCGAGCATGGTATCGACCTTGATATTCATCTGCTCTAGTAAGTCAGGATCCAGCACCAGAGCCAGGTTATCTCCATGTCTGACCAAGCGGCCTTCCTTTGTCACTACTCCTGCCATCTTAATTCTCCCGGATTGCTGAACGAACAATCTCTCACATATAGACATTATAAACTAAAACTTGACCAGCTCCTCCAGCGCCGCCCTGATCTTCTCGGTGGTGGGCATGACGGCGTCGAAGAGGTTGTGGTGGGTGGGCGAGGGCACGTCGGCGCAGGCTACGCGCTTGACGGGAGCATCGAGGTAGGCGAAGGCTTCGTCGGCTACCTGCGCGGCGATCTCGGCCCCGAAGCCGCACGTGATCGTGTCTTCGTGCACTATCAGCACCCGGCCTATCTCCTTCACGGCGCTCATGACGGCTTCTTTGTCCCACGGGACGACGGTGCGTAGGTCCAGGATGCGCGTTTCGGCTCCCAGGCTCTGCGCTACCGCGTTGGCCGCTTCCAGGGAGCGGTAGACCGTATCGCCCCAGGTGACGATCAGGGCGGCGTCGCCGTCGCGGACTTTGGCGGCTTTGCCGAAGGGGAGTATGTAATCGGGGCCGGGGTAGGGGGCGTTGGCCTCTCTATACCTGTAGAGGAGTCGGTGCTCCAGGAATACCACGGGGTTATCGCCTCGCAAGGCCGTCCTGAGGAGACCGACGGCGTCTGATGCCGACGAGGGATAAGCGATCTGCCAGCCGGGCAGGTGGGCGAACACGGCCTCGCCGCAGACCGCGTGCCAGGGGTCGCCGCCCATGAGTTGGTAGCCAACGGGGATGCGCATCACGATTGGGCCGCCGAAGCGCCCGTTGGTGCGCCATCGCATACTGCCGGCATCGGTGATCTGCTCGTGGGCGGGGTCGGCGTACTTGCGGAATTGGATTTCAGGCACGGGGCGCAGGCCGGATAGGGCCATGCCTATCGACCTGCCGATGATGCCTTCTTCGTTCAGGCTGGTGTCGAAGCAGCGCGCCTCGCCGTATTTGGCCTGCAAGCCATCGGTCACGCGGTGCACGCCGCCGAACGCGCCCACATCCTCCCCAAATACGAGCACGGTCGGGTCGTGGGCCATCTCATCGTCCAGCGTCTTGAGGATCACCTGCTGCATGGTGAGGCGCGGACCTTCCCGCACAGGCTCCGTATCCTGGGTGGCATGGGCAGGCGCAAAGAGGTGCGTGAGAGCATCGGAGCGTTGGGGTTCGGTGCCCTCGGTCCAGGCGGCATCGGCCTGCTCGCGGGCGAAGGAGGCGGCGCGTGCCTGCATCTCTTCGACCTGGGCAGTAGGTATGCCATGCTCGGCTTGCAACCAAGCTATGAGCCGAGTCAGGGGGTCGCGGCCAGTGTCCTCTTCTTTCTCCTGGGCGCTTTTGTAGGCGGCGGGGTCCTGCCAGTTATGCCCGGTCAGCCGGGGCACTTTGACGTGTACTAGCTGCGGCCCTTCGCCACTGCGGGCGCCCGCTATAGCGGCGCTGAGGGCATCGTAGAGAGCCGAAATGTCGCTGCCCTCGACCGATTGGATGCGCACGCCCTGGAAGTTCGCCAGGTTCTCGATTATAGAGGGCGCGGCGGTCTGGTAGCGCCAGGGCACGGAAAGCGCGTAGCGGTTGTCCTCGATCAGCATAATGTATGGGAGGCGGTGCTGCGCGGCGATGTTGATGGCGCTCCAGAAGCCGTTGGTGGCGGTCGCGCCATCGCCCGCGTGAGCCAGGGCAACCGCACCACGGTACTCCTTTTCACCCATGCTCTCGGCGCGGTACTTCGCCGCTTGCGACCACCCGATAGCGGGGGTGAATTGCGCGCCCACGTCGCCGGAAGCGGGCAGGACGGTCACGCCGTTCGGCTGCTTGTGGTTGAACACTACGCCGATGTCGCGCCCGCCCGACACGCCCTCCAGCTTGTGCATGTTGCTGGCGAACGCCTCAAAGGGAGATAGGCCGACGCCCAGCATGAGAGGTCGCGAGCGATAATAGACGGTCGCGCCGTCGTGCGGGTGGTCTAGCAGGGCGGCGGCTATAAGCTGGGGTATCTCATGGCCTTTAGCGCCGAACTGGAACTTGAGGCGGCCTTCGAGCGGCTTGTCGGGGTTGGGGCGGAACTCTTTGGTAACTTCCAGGTCGTCCATGGAGCGAGAGATGAGGGCGCGCTCCAGGACGGAGAGCCACCATTCGGTGGTTGGCCTGGCTCTATCGGCGGGTGGGGGTAGAGGCCGCCAACCGGCAGCCACGGAATGGCTTGTGAGCATTGGAACCTTACTCCTCGTTGAGTAGCTGAGAGAATACTGTTGTGTTGTCTGGTGCTTGCGCACAGGCAGTTACCCAGGCTTTATCCCATACTATACCAGAAAACAGGGCAGATGGCGGGCAATTTCAAGCTGCGGGGTATAGCGGGGGACGCCTCCAAAGGAGCATTATTTACTCACCTTACGCACATTGCACAATCGGGAGTGATGTAGACGTAAGGTGATTTATTTATTTTGGAGGACACGATTCAAAATCTTGGATCCCTCTATATGCTTAATGACTTTAGTGGGCAAAAACTGGACAGGTTTTGGGGCTGTTTTACAAAAGATACATCTAACGGAGTATTTTTCCTGCGGAACTGAACCTCGGATTGTTAGATATTGTTCTTATACGTAGAACCCTGTGACCCGCTAATATGCACCCAGGCGGGAGTGGCTGTACATGGGCGATCGTTGTTGTATGGAGGATGAATATGATTACCAGTGAGGAGAGAGTACAAGCAGAGACGGGTAGTGTTACGGTCGAAAGGACGGTGAACGCCCCACCGGCTGAAGTGTATCGGGCGTTTGTCACACCCCAGGCTTTGCGTGACTGGTTCTGCAATGCCGCCCAGGTGGACCCGCGAGTGGGCGGGCGCATTTACCTGGCGTGGAACGGGGGGTATCATGTGGCAGGCAAGTTTACCAGGCTGGCAAAGAACGAGCTGATTGCCTATACATGGCACGGCGACCAGGACCAAAGCGCCTCCGAAGTGACGGTAGAGATAGAAGGGAATGGAGGGGGCGGCTCAACCGTGAGGGTGACGCACAGCGCGCCGGGCGCGAGCCAGGAGTGGCTTGAGGAGGCAAAGCGCGACTGGACCGAGGGGTTGGAAAGCCTGGAAGCTATGCTCGAAAGGGGTATCGACCTGCGCCTGGCCCGGCGGCCTATGTTCGGCCTGAACGGAGCCGAGATCGTAGACGATGCGCTGGCCGAGAAGCTGGGGCTGCCGGTGCGCGAAGGGATACGGCTCACCGGGCTTGTGGAGGGTATGGGCGCGCAGAGGGCGGGCATACAGCCGGGCGACGTACTGGTGAGGGTGGCGGGCCGGCCCATGGTCGCGTTCCCCAACCTGGGCGAAGCGCTGGATAAATACAAAGCGGGCGACACCGTTGAGGCCGAGCTGTACCGCGACGGCGAGAAGATCACGATACCAGTGGAGTTGACGGCGCGAGCCATGCCTGACCTGCCGGAGACCGCAGAGGAGCTGGCGGCCCAGGCTCGCAAGCTCTACGCGGAGGTGGACGCGGAGTTGGACCAACTGTTTGAGGGCGTGACAGAGGCCCAGGCCGACTACCGGCCCGCGCCTGACGAGTGGAACGCGAAGGAAATCCTGGCGCACATTGCCGCCTCCGAGAGGGATGTGCACGCCTGGATAGCTTCCCTTGCCGAAGACACCGACATCGAGCAGCCGTTTCACTCGAACGACAGCGTGCGCGTGAAGTCTATGGTCGTGGTAAGCCCAACGGTGGAAGCGATGATAAGGACGCTGAAGCAAGCGGAAGCCGAGGTGGTAGCGGCGATTGAGCTTCTACGGCCAGAGTCGGTGGCCCGCAAGCACATGTTCCGCACGTTGGCCTTGTGGATCACGACTTTCCAATCGCACCACCGCGAGCACTTCGGGTTGATCAAGTCGATGCTTGAGGCCGCTAGGCAGTAGCACGCACGAGATAGAGCAGACTTCCACCCCTACACGTCCATTATCGTCGGTTGAACGGGGATACTGCGAACGCATTTCAAAACGTGAATCACGCGGCCAGCAGGGCGAGGGATGCCTCAATACTGGCGCGTTAATATCGTAGGGGGGACCCGAGTGTCCGCCCTTTATCCCGACCCCGATCTTGTCGGCT
>JBAURA010000071.1:0-1746 GCA_049580985.1 Chloroflexia bacterium | reverse complement strand
AGAAGATCAGCGCCCGCACAGCGCCAAGCCGCCGGGACAGGAGGGCTGACCCGTACCCCGTGCTGATTGCGAGCAAGCCGCCCAACAGTTGTACGACCTTGCCGGGAAGCTTGAGCAGGCTATCCAGCAGGCCTGGGGCCTGGGAAGCAGGCGTAGCCACCGGGCGCTGCCCCAACAGCCTGCCCAGCACGTCACCAAACTGCGCGCCGATCACCTCGAGGAAGCGCCAGTAGTAGAGCGCGAAGCCCCCTACCACCGCGCTTCCGTAAGCGCCAAGCACAGCCCACGAGCGCTTCCCGTGGGCGTTTGATCTGTGGAAGATAGCAATCGATACGGCAAAAAGGAACATGATTACGAGCGTAGCCAACAGCATACTGTAGTGGCCGAGCATAGTCAAGAAGAACCCCACGGCCGGCAGCAAGGGCACCCAACGGCCGGCAGGCCGGTGGCCCGAAATATAGACGAGCGCCCCCAGGAGCGTCAGGTTTAGCATACTCTGCCCGAACAGGTTGGTGTAATTGCCGGCAGAGAAGAGGTCAAGCGCGCCCGGCGATGCAAGATAGGCCAACGCCGCGAAGGAGCCGGCTAAGTGCCCATGCCTGGGCCACAGCCGGGAGGCAGCCCAGGCCAGCCCCAAACAGGTGAGGGCGTCAAGCAGAGAGGCAGTCCACTTGAACGCCATGCCAAGCCCCTCATCGGACGCGCCGGTGAGAGGCGAGAGGCCGGCTATGAGTAGGTAATATGCGGGAGGGTAGGGCACAAGCCTGCCGTCGGGCAGTGGCTCGGTGAAAACCCACTTGCCCGCTATGACCTCCTGTGCGTTGTGAACGTGCAGCAGGAGGTCGCTCGTGAGAAACTGAGGGTAGGTTAAACCGCCGAAGCGAATAACGAATATCAGGGCGAACGCCAACGTGCCCCAGGCAATCGCGGATTGCGGACCGCCTGCCGAGGACAGAAGCCGCGAGAGCGCCAGGCGGGCATGGGCAGCCAGGGGCAGTGCCCATGCCATGAGGGATGGCAGGTTGGCCGCCAGCAGCGCGGTATCCGGGCGCACCAGCAGGATACCAAGGGTCGAAAGGATCACCAGGAGCCACGTAGAAACCAAGGCAAGGGCGCGACTCAAGCCCGAAATGAGGAACAGGGCATAAGTACCCGCGAGTCCGGCAAGCAAACCCAAAAGCACGTAGAGAGGAGGTACGACAAATGGACGGAGGCCGTAGTCGGCGGGGCGAACAGTGACGCTGCGGATAATCACGCCAAGCTCTCGTGGGTCGCCGCGTGGGGTGAAGGTAGGCACTTCAAACGCCAGTCGCAGGTCGCCATCCAGGGGATCGCTGCCACGGTCGAGGAAGAAGGTATCGGTGTGTACCTGTGGTTGCGTCTGAAGTTCGAACTCCTCCCCACGTGCTGTCCACACCACAGCAGGGGGATCGCCGTCCGGTCTCGCGCCCATAGTAGTCAGTACAACTTCGACGGGCTGGTTGCCTATGCCTGGAAACTCTATCTCCGGCGACGACTTGCTCCACCTGTAATCGAAGGGAGGGTCGGTGGTGCTGCGCTCGACGTCGTTGAACCCCGTTATGTAGGGGTGATAGCCCAGGTCGGCTACCTGGACGGTGTATTCTCTCTTGTGCTGGTAAGCGGCTGCCCACAACACCAGGGCCGCCCCCAACGTCAGGTAGATACGCGGATCGCGGAATCCACGGCCCAGGTCTTCGAGCAAGGTTGCCAGGTAGAGACGCTTAC
>JBAURA010000070.1:0-1963 GCA_049580985.1 Chloroflexia bacterium | reverse complement strand
TCGTCGAACCAGTCCAGGTAGACCGTGTTGTTCACGTGGCCCACTGAGTCGGCGTCGTAGCGATAGGCGTGCGGTGCCTCGCGCCTCGTACCAATCCGGGCCGAAGCCCAGCGCCGCCGAATGTTCCCAGGCGGTTTGTTCCAGGTAGGCGGCCAGGGTGGACGGCGGCACTTCCCCCCAGGCGTCGACGTCGAAAGAGCGCACCTGGAAATGCGCGGTATGGCGGTCGGTCATGGCGCCACTATACCATAGACAAACCGCCCGCGCCTACTGGGGTGGGCTGGTATCGGCGGGCAGGTTGCACGGCTGGACGCCGGTAATCGCCCCGTAGATGATCTGGGCGATCTGTCCCCGGGTCGCGTTAGCGGTCTGCCGGAAGTAGGGCCGGCGCTGGCTGTCGCATGGCTCGCTGATTTTCCTGATGATCCACTCGGTCGCGCTCCTGATCCTGGGCCGGTTCGTCTTCCTGTGGGGCGAGAATGTCGCCAGGGAGCGCGCCTTGCTAGGCCAGTATTAACATGGCTACTCCGGTGCGCTGGGAAACGCCAGAAGATAACCCCGTCTTGAGCGAGGATGTGGTCGACATCTGGCAGGCGGCGTTAGACCAGCCGGCGGCGGCCCTGGCCGTGCTCACCCCGCTGCTTTCCACCGACGAACTCGCCAGGGCGCACCGCTTTCATTTCGCGCGCGACCGGGACCATTTTATCGTCGCTCGGGCCGTGTTGCGCACCATTCTTGGCCGCTACGTGGCGGTACCTCCCCTGGGGCTGATCTTCACTTATAGCGCGCTCGGCAAGCCCTGTCTTGGCGGGCCGTTCGCCGATTAGCCCCTGCGCTTCAACCTGGCGCACTCCCAGGGCCTGGCCCTCTATGCAGTAGAGTTGCTTCATAATAAGGGTTGTGACAACTATGATACCACTGGCGAACCCTTGCTCAGCGCCCCGTTGCCGACCGAACCCACGCGAATCGCGGCGGTCTCGCGCGATCTCCTCTGCGGGACGCCGTGACGGCTTCTGGGCAACTTGTCGAATGTAGCCCTAAGCGCGCTGTAGATTGAGGTAGATGCCAGGCAGCCACTGCTATGTCGTTGAAAACTTAGTGTGCGCTCAAGTTCTGACGGCGTATGGATTTCAGGGCTCCAAACAGGTATATAGAACGCAACATCCAATTATGTCAGAGCCAGATCTTACAGAGCCACCTGTAAGCACTCTCTACATTTCTGTCTACCCACCATAGGCACCCTTCCTTCATTACGAGAACATAGCCTTGGAGGTCCCCCTATTGGTCGTTTTGTCGATCGTGACTGCCATGGGTTAAACAGAAAACCCAAGCAATCCGTGAGGACCGTCTGGGTTTCTGTTCCTCAGTTGTCACAGGCGAACCTGTAACCTCGAATTAAGTTGAGTATACAAGGTCACGCTCTACCACCGGTGAAGGCGCGCAGGTCAAGGTTAAAAGGAAACGTTGAAAAGGTTATGGCGGCGCTGCGCCACTTGATCGCAATGGTTGCGGCTGTCGACAAAGAAGCAGAGCATCTGCTTCAATCAGCTTGATGCGTAAGCAGACGCCGCTTTTGAAAAACTCGGCAAAACCAGGAGAAGATGCTTTCGCTCCATTTGGGATAGAAGACGCGGTTGCGATAGCCCACATGATGACCGGGTGGAGAGTGCCAGGTGTGGGCAGCACCCACGACTGTGCCGTGCCGTCACCAGGTCCCCATCGCTGTCACCTCCTCCCCCGGGGTGGTTGCTTGCGCATCGTAAGGAGCGCTATCAGCAGGCTGGGGATCAACCCGACGACCAGCCCCTTCAGAAAACCCAGGAAGGGGTGCCGTATGTCCCTGTACGATGGCATACCCTCAGTACCCGCAAGGACCGCAAAGCGAGGGTTGAGCCCTATCAGGATCAGATAATCGAGAACGAGCAGGTCGAACAGGTTGAATACCAGCCACACTGCGTAGGCA
>JBAURA010000069.1:0-11597 GCA_049580985.1 Chloroflexia bacterium | reverse complement strand
GAACGGGTGTGACCGTGGGGTCCGCGCCGCAAGCGGACAGGATCGGCAGCGCTACCAGCGCCAGTGCCGTCATTACCCCGGCGTGCCGAATCAAACGCCTTTGTTTAGACATGTCCTTTCCTCCTGATATTCTTTCATCCTAACCGCGCGCCCAGCCGGATACACGTGGCGAAATGTTGCCCTGGGCGTTGCACCATTATATCCACGCACTCCCGGCAAGTCAAGCGTTCCAACGGTCCGTTTGGCGGCGTAAAACGCGAAAGCGTAAAACGTGAGAACGTCTGAGGTATGAGGGCAAACTTCACTTCGGAGGGAACTTCCTTAAGTCCGAAGTGAAGTTCAAGTCTGCTCAAGGGGCTACGAACGGGTAGCCCCAAAACCTAACCTCACACGGAAGTTCCTTAAGTGTGAGGTTAGGTTTTGAAGTGCCAAACAGCCAAATTATGGCACGGACACGTAGACACGCCACGAGACGATAGTAGATAATAGAGAGGTATGCCAGTTTCAGAGAAGAGAGTGGAAAGTAATATAATCGGGAGGTTCGCGGGCCTGATCCTCGATATGGACGGAGTCCTCTATCGGGGGGAGCGGGCTTTGCCGGGGGCGCGCGAGCTGTTCCCCGCTTTACGCGCCAACGGCGTATCCTTTATACTACTGACCAACAACGCCACCCTCACCGCACAGGACTTCTCGAAGAAGCTGGCGCGCATGGAGATAGAAGTCGAGCCGGACGGCATCCTGACATCGGCGGGAGCCACCGCCATCTACCTGGAGCAAAACTACCCCCAGGGCGGCGGCGTGTACGTGCTCGGTGAGGCAGGACTGGTCTCATACATATCGGGGATGCCCCGGTTCCGCATCGATGAGGAGCGCCCAGGCTTCGTGGTAGCCGGACTCGACTACGATTTCGATTATACCGCCATGCGCAAGGCGTGCACCTCCATACGGCGCGGCGCGCGCTTCGTCGCCACCAACGCCGACGCCACGCTCCCCGTCGAAGGCGGCGAGTTGTGGCCGGGGGCGGGGAGCATCGTAGCCTCGATACAGACCTGCTCCGGCGTCACCCCCACGGTCATAGGCAAGCCGAACGTCTATATGGCCGGTATGGCGCTTGAGAGGCTGGGGCTGCCCGCCGGCAAGGTGCTGTGCGTGGGCGACAGGCTTGAGACCGACATCCTGTGTGGGGCCAGGGCCGGTATCCCCACCGCGCTTGTCCTCACCGGCGTTTCAAGACTTGAAGACATCGAGGGGGCGGAGGCCGCACCCGACTACATATTCGAGGACCTACCGCACCTTATGCGGGCAATGGGAATAGCATAGGAGAAGAACGAACATGAAGAAGCGCGTCCACTCGGAGCACGCCCCAGCCGCGGGCGGGCCGTACTCGCAAGCCATAATTGTCAATGGCATGGTCTATACAGCCGGGCAGGTGGGGATAGACCCGGCGACCGGCCAGCTTGTAGAAGGGGGTATCGAGGAGCATACCCACCGGGTCATCCAGAATGTGCAGCTTGTGCTGGAAGCGGCGGGCAGCTCGCTCGACAACGTGGTCAAAACGACCGTCTTCCTGACCGATATCAACGACTTCGCGGCTATGAACGCCATCTACGGCCAGTACTTCAACACCGACACGCCACCCGCGCGCTCCACGATCGGCGTAGCCGCTCTGCCCAGGGGGGCAGTAGTCGAAATAGAGACGGTCGCCACTGTCGATTGAGGCCGAGGGGATTCAGTGGTGCTCTCCTACTTCCGCACAGGGGGTGCAGGGGCGCTCCCGTGGCGGGGGTCTGGGGGTGTCCCCCAACTCTCCCCTCTCCCTAATCAATGATCGTTCATTAATGCTGAAATAGGGTGTAGGATCGAAATGGCTGTAACACACAAAGAAGAGCTAGAGCAAACCCAGGAGCCATTCAGGTTCGATTACGAGGATGTTCGCACGGTGGAGGGGCGTGGCGCGCTCCGCACCGATTCGCGTGACCTGGCCGCTCTCCGCCTGGGGCGCTGCCTCGAAGCTATCGAAGGGCACACGGGCAAGCTCCTTGAGATCGGGTGTGGGGCAGGGCGCTATCTGCGCGCCTTCAAGCACTACAGGCCCGACCTGGAGCTACACGGCTGCGATATATCGCACGTTGCCCTGGCCGAAGCAGAGGAGGCCAACCCTCGCGGCGAAATAGAGTACAAACTGGGCGATGCCCTGGCCCTACCCTATAAGGACGACAGCTTCGACATCGTGCTCCTGTTCGATGTGTTCGAGCACGTGACCGACGTAGGCAAAGCCGCCGACGAGGTAGCGCGGGTGCTAAGCCCCGGCGGCGTCTTCCACTGCTTCGTGCCCTGCGAAGGGAACCGCAAGACGATCTTCTCCATCCTGCGCAACAGCAAGCTCATCCCCATCCACAGGTGGAAGCGCGACCACATAGGCCACATCCAGGTCCTGACCACCAAAGCGATGAAGGCGATCCTGGAAAGGCGGGGCCTACAGGTTACCGGCACAACCTTCTCCTTCCACGTGCTGGGCCAGATACACGATGTATTCGACTACTGGCAGCGCGAGGTCCTCTCCCGCGATTGGGTCCCCGGCTGGCAGAAGCTTATCGTGAAAGCGATCAGCAAGGCCGTCTTCATCCCCACCTGGCGACTGGCCTACTACGAAGACACCCTCCTGAAGAACGTGCCCGCCGCCATCGGCGTCCATATCACGTGCGTAAAACGTAATACGTAAAACGTACCCGCCGTCCGTCCTCACTTACCTGTTCCCTATTCCATGCAATCCGCAATCCGCAACTCCGTCCTTCGTCCTTCGCAATCCGCAATCGCCATACTCGCGGCTGCTATTGTCCTGCTCGCTGCCTGGGTCCTGCCCCTGCCGCGCCTCGTTCTCAGCGAGGAGGAGGACGCGGCCACCCGCATGCCGCAGACCAGGGCCGACGTTGCGCAAGCGCGTGCTGAGTTTGAGCGAGCGCAAGCGAGCTATAAGGGATATGTCGCTAATCACGACGTTGGAGCGGCTCTTGACGACTTGGCTAGAGTTGTGGAGGTCGGTGCTGTATCGCCCGATCCGCAAAAGTCGTCGCAACCCGTAATAGATTACCTCTCCCAATTACAAAGCTACGCTAAAGCCGGCGAAGCCTATTTCGACCAACTCAAACACTTTGATGACGAGCTGATGGCATGGACGCGCTCGCTCGGCGCCGGCAGCGAAAGCCTCCGCGCCGATACGTGGCCCATCGTCGAATACCTGAAGCTCTATCCCCCACCTACAGGTCTTAAAGCAGACTACACAGGTATCGCGGCCTCCGACGTTGGTGAGTTGGTCGCTATATTAGAGAAAAGCGGACCCAACACCAACCCCGGCACTTACCGGCAGGTCATATCCGATGTGCGGGCCGCGGGCCGTTCACTCGAATACACCGAGAGCCTGCACGCCGGATACGAAACGCTCCTTCAGGACTACCACACCAGGCTCCAGGCGGTCGCATCAGGCACAGGGACAGGCGACCTTTCAGGGAGTAGAACACTGTTCGCTTATGCTGTGAACGTGCTTCTTGGGTTGCTCTTACTGGCCGGACTGGCTGCCCTCTTTGTGTCGCGTCGAACCGTGGAACGAGAGCTAGCCAGTTGACGCCCGGCGCAACCACCGGCCTTGATGCCACACCCACGGAGGCGAGGCATGCCTCGCCCCTACAACAGTTCGCACAGTCCGACGGCGCAATCCTGGCGGCGATACTGCTATCGCTAGGGGTGTTCTACCTCGTGCCCGGTATGATCTCAGCCGTGGTTGGAGGGGCCATCTTCTTCGCCCTCACCCTCTACCGGCCCAACCTGAGCCTCGTGACCGTGCCCCTGGCCGCGCCCCTCTTCTACAGGCAGCGCGCCTTCGACATTTCCCCCGACCGCACCCTCTATTTCTCCCTGGCCGAGCTGATCATCATCATAAGCGTAGCAGCCTGGCTCCTCCGCGACGGCTGGACTCTTCTTAATTCCAGGTTCCGGGTGCCAGGTTCAGCATCTGCATTCCGCATTCCGCATTCCGCATTCCGCAATCCCATGGTTTGGCTGGCTGGGGCCTTCCTCCTCATCGGTGTGCTCTGGCTCTTCGTCCCGCCTGGGATCATCCGCAATATAGCCCTGCGCGAGTTTCGGGTGGCGGTGCTGGAGCCTGTGCTCTTCTTCGCGCTCATGCTCAGGTGGCTGCGCAGCCCGGCGGACGTGTGGCGCATGGTCGGCGCGTGGCTCGTGACCGCTGCCCTGGTCGGCAGGGAGGCCGTCGAGCAGTATCTATTCGGAGAGGCCACCCTCATGGAGGGTGTAGGCCGCGCCACCTCCGTTTTCCCCAGCGCCACTGCCCTCGGCATCTACTTGGGTAAGGCCCTACCCGTGGGAGTGGTGCTGGCCGTGCTCTTGCCCGCCTCCTGGCGCTTCTGGCGGATTGCATGTGCGCTCCTATCGGTGCTGATAGGGCTGGGCGTGGTAGTAAGCTTCGCTCGCGGCGCGTGGATCGGCGTGTTCGTGGCCCTGGCGGTGACGGCGCTGGTAGCCCGCAACAAATGGATGCTGGCTGGCCTGGGCGGGGCTGTGCTCGCCGGGCTTGCCGCCCTCCCATTCATCAACGTGACGCGCATCACATCCATGTTGGACTTCAGCACGGAGGACAACACCGGCGTGGCGCGCGCCAAGATCTGGACCGCCGCCCTCAAGATCATAGGCGACCACCCCCTCACGGGTATAGGGCAGGACCAGTTCCTCTACCAGGACCCCAGGTACGGCGTGCCGCAGCTACGCTTCTTCACCACGTCCCACCCGCACAACTGGGTGCTGGACTTCTGGCTCCGCCTCGGCCTTCCTGGCCTCATCTGGCTCCTGGTGGCCCTCGCATACTTCTTCCGCCAGACCTACCTCCTCTGGACGCGCCTGCGCGGCACGGCCCAGGGCGCGCTGGTGCTCGGCCTCATGGCCTCCATGATCGACTTCGCCGTACACGGCCTCCTCGACATGGCCTACTTCACCATGGACTCAGCCCTCACCTTCTGGCTAACCATCGGCCTCGTAACAATCTTAGGCCGTCAACAGCAACCACAAGCGGAAAACAAGCACACCTAGTTATTGAACCACAGAGACACAGAGGCACGGAGATTACCTTTGGATCTCCGTGCCTCTGTGTCTCTGTGGTTCAATTCGGACGGTCCACCGTCCGCCTACGCGTTCGCCTCTTCGCGGTGCTTGCGGGCGGCCTCGATCACCTTGTCCGCCACGTGGGCGGGCACCTGCTCGTAATGGTCGAACTCCATGGCGAAGACGCCTCGGCCCTGCGTCACCGAGCGCAGATCGCTCACGTACCTCTGCACCTCGGCAAGTGGAGCCTGGGCATCCACGACCGTGAAGCCATTGCCCTGCGGGTTCATGCCGAGCACGCGGCCCCTGCGCCCGTTCAGGTCCGACATGATGTCGCCCGTGTAGCTGTCGGGCACGGTGATGTGGAGCACCATCACCGGCTCCAGCAGCACCGGCTTGCCCATCTGTAGGCCCTCTTTGAACGCCTGGGACGCCGCCAGTTTGAACGCCATTTCCGAGCTATCGACAGGGTGGAAGCCTCCCTCATATAGGACCGCCCTCACGCTCACCACGGGGTAGCCGGCCAGCACGCCCTCGTGTAGCGTCTCGCGTATCCCTTTCTCCACAGCAGGTATGTAGTTCTTGGGGACCACCCCGCCTACCACCCGGTCGCCGAACTCGAATTCTCCTTCGGACAGTGGCTCAAGCTCCAGCACCACGTCCGCGAACTGGCCATGGCCGCCGGTCTGCTTCTTGTGCCGGTAATGGGCGCGGTTAACGCGCGTGGTGATAGTCTCTCTGTATGGCACCACCGGCAAGCCCACCACCACGTCTACTCCGAACTTACGCTTCATTCGGTCGGCGGCGATCTGCACGTGGCTCTCGCCCATCGCCGACAGGATCGTTTGGCCCGAGGCCGGGTCCTTGCCCGTGCGTAGTGTGACGTCCTCCTCCAGCATGTTGTGCAACGCAGTGCCCATCTTGTCCATATCGGCCTTTGTCTTGGGCGAGATGGATGCCGAGAAGAGCGGCTCCGGGAACTTGATCGGGGAGAGCGTAACGGGGTTGCCGGGCGTGCAGAGCGTGTCGCCGGTGTGAGTATCGGCCAACTTCACCACCACGCCTATATCGCCGGGGGCCAGTTGCTGGATCGCGATCTGCTCCTTGCCGCGCACGACGTACACCTGGCCTATGCGCTCCTCGGCGTTACGATTGGAGTTGAGCACGTGGCTGTCCGATCTGAACGTGCCGGAGAAGACGCGCAAGTAGCTCTGCTTGCCAAACTGGTCGCGTATTGTCTTGAACACAAGTGCGGACAAAGGTGACGCATCATTGGGCTGGAGCGTGACGGGAGCACCGGTGGCCGGGTTGGTGGCCTCGATGGCCCCCGCGTCGGCGGGCGAGGGCGCGTACTGAGCCAGGAAGTCCAGCAGTTGCGACACCCCCATATTCATCAGGCCAGACGTGACGAGCACGGGCGCGATCTGCCCCGATACTACCGCCTTCTTGAGCGCCGTGTCCAGGGCCTCCGTCTCGATCTCCTCCCCTTCCAGGTAGAGGAGCGTCAGGTCGTCATCCGTCTCGCAGATGCGCTCAACCAGCCATTCTCGGCCCTTTTGCACGTCTTCCACCATATCGGCGGGGATCTCTGCCTCGGTGAACTTGCCGCCGGCGCCCGGCTCGTACACATACGTCTTCTGGTGCAACAGGTCGATCACACCCTTGAACGTGGCCTGCGCGCCGATAGCCAGTTGCAGCGGCGCGCACTTCTTGCCGAGCACCGTCTGAATCGAGTGGAACGCGTTCTTGTAGTCGGCATTCTCGCGGTCCATCTTGTTGATCACCACCACACGAGGGATACCGCGCTCCTCGGCGAAGCGCCACGCCTGCTCGGTGCCGACCTCTACACCGGCGGAAGCGTCCAGCAGCAGCACTGCCGTATCCGCCACGCGTATTCCGGCCTTCACTTCACCGACGAACTCGGCGTAGCCCGGCGTGTCGATTACGTTGATCTTGGTGTCCTGCCACTCGACTGGCGCGACCGCAAGCTGGATCGAAATATGCCGCTTGTTCTCGTCCGGGTCGTAGTCGGACACGGTGTTGCCTTCGTCCACACGTCCCAGCCGGGTGGTGCCTTTGGACGTGAAGAGCATGGCTTCGAGGAGGGAAGTCTTGCCCGCGCCTCCGTGCGAGAAGAGGCCGACGTTGCGGATCTGGGCGGTATTATACGCTTTCATAAATTGGGAAGAGCCTCCTAACTGTATTGCATATGGCATCCTGTTCGTTTCATGCTATACGCGCGAGCGCGGCTTCGCGCCTCGCCCGCATTCAGCATGAGTACAGACCATTATACGTATTACGCCCAGGGATGCAAATGAGGAGGTTGGCAACGGCTCTTGCTGACCTTGAATAGTCCCCGCCTTCCGCATTTGGTAATCTTGACGTACCAAGCCCGTAGGCCGTATATTATTGTGTTAGAGCTAATAAGCGGTGCGTGCAAAATGAGAGACCCATACCCTCATATCTCTGCGTCCTACGCGCCTCTGCGGTGAGAAAACAAACACAATGTTAGACGCCAAACTAGACGCAATCGAACAGCGTTACAACCAGCTTGAAGAGACAATGGGCGAGCCTGACGTGGCTACCGACCACATACGCATCATGGAGCTAGGCAAAGAGCGTGCCGAGCTGACGGACCTTGTCGAACTTTACCGCCGCTACAAAGAGGTCAACCGCCAGCTTGCCGACGCCGAGAGCATGGTCAGCCAGGACGGCACCGATCCCGAACTTGAGGAGATGGTACGCGCCGAGATCGAAGACCTCAAGGCCCAGCGCCACGAGCGCATGGAGGAGATCAAGAAGCTCCTCCTCCCCAGGGACCCTAACGACGACAAAAGTGTGATCATCGAGATCAGGGCGGGCGCGGGCGGCGACGAAGCGGCCCTATTCGCCGGCCTTCTCTATGGCATGTACGCAAAGTACGCGGAGAAGCACGGCTGGAAGACCGACATTCTCTCCAGCAACCCCAACGACATCGGCGGCATGAAAGAGATCATCTTCGAGGTCAAGGGCAAAGGCGCGTACAGCCACTTCAAGTACGAAAGCGGCGTGCATCGCGTCCAGCGCGTGCCCGTCACCGAATCGCAGGGCCGAATCCACACCTCCACAGCTACCGTCGCCGTCATGCCCGAAGCCGAAGAAGTGGATGTGGACATCCGGGACGAGGACATCAAGCTGGACGTTTACAAATCAGGCGGGCACGGCGGCCAGAGCGTCAATACCACCGACTCTGCCGTCCGCCTCACCCACCTCCCCACGGGCATAGTCGTTACCTGCCAGGACGAGCGCAGCCAGCTCAAGAACAAGATCAAGGCCATGACCGTGCTGCGCACCCGCCTTTACGAGATGGAGCTGGAGCGCCGCCAGAAGGAGTTGGGCGATGAGCGCCGCTCCCAGGTAGGCACGGGCGACCGCTCCGAGAAGATCCGCACCTACAATTTCCCGGACGACCGCGTCACCGATCATCGCATCAAGCTCACAGTCTCAAGCGTGCCGCGCGTGCTCGAAGGCGACCTCGACAACATGATCCAAACCCTGCGCCTCACCGACCAGGCCGAGCGCCTCAAGCGCGAAGGTCTCGACGGCTCCGAAGACTGATGACGCCTATTTTGCGAAATGACGGTCGTTGAGGCACTCAGCTGGGGCAAGGCGCGCCTGTCGCTTCATTCATCGACGCCGCGCCTGGATGCCGAAGTTGTCCTTTCGCACCTGCTCGGCATCGACCGCGCCGCGCTGCTGGCCCGTCCCGCCCACCAATTAGACCCGGAAGCCCAAAACGACTACCGGCGTCTGATAGACCGCCGGGAACATGGCGAGCCTGTGGCTTATCTCACGGGCCACAAAGAGTTCTATGGCCTCGACCTGATCGTCACCAAGGATGTGTTGGTCCCCAGGCCGGAGACCGAAAGCCTGGTGGAAGCCTGCCTCGAAGCCTTGCCGGAGCACAAGGTTGCCAGCTTCGCGGACATAGGCACAGGCTCCGGCGCTATCCTCGTGGCCGTCGCCGTCCATCGCCCCTACATACGCGCCTACGGCACCGACATTTCACCCCAGGCAATAGATATAGCCAGGCAAAACTGCGAGCGCCATGGCGTAGCAGACAGGGTGAGCCTGTACGTGGGCAGACTCCTTTCGCCGTTCTCAGGGCCGGTCGAAGTGATAGCGGCCAACCTTCCCTATGTACCACCCGGTGAAGCCGAGCCTGACGTAGCGACCTGGGAGCCGCATGTGGCCGTCTTCGGTGGTGGGGATGATGGCGCTGATACGATTCGTGATTTCCTCACTCAAGCGCCCGCCTATCTCCTAACCGGCGGCACTATCGTTATGGAGACCGCCCATTCGCAGGGCAAAATCGTCTCTAGCCTGGCGCGTGCCGCCTTCCCCAACGCCGGTGTGGAAGTACGCAAAGACCTTGCCGGCTACGATAGGATAGTGCTCATCAAAACCTGACATAACCGGCAACCGGCAACCGGCAACCGGCAACCGACAACTGACAACTCATGACCATCAAGCTCCTGGCTCTCGACCTCGACGGCACCATCTTCGGTGACGATTTGCTGATCACGCCGCGCACCCGCAAGGCCATCGCCAGCGCCCAGGCGGCAGGTGTGGTAGTGACTATAGCCACCGGGCGGATGTTCCGTGCGGCTCGTCATATAGCCGCCGAACTGAACATACAGGGGCCACTTATCTGCTACCAGGGCGCGCTGGTAAGAGACCCTCGCACAGACGAGACCCTGCTCCATAAGACCGTTCCACATCACCTGGCGGCTGAGGTTGTAATGCTAACTTCCGACCAGGGCCTCCACCTCAACGTCTACCTGAACGACGGCCTCTACGTCGAGAAAGTGACGCCCGAAGCCCGGTTCTACTCTCAGATCAATATGGATCTACCGCTTAATGTGGTTGGCGATTTGCGCAATTGGCTTGATCTCCAACATCCCGATGAGGCTACCAAGCTTGTAATTGTAACAAGCCCGGAACAAACAGACGCTGTGCTAGCGTCATATACCGAGATCCTTGGGGATCGCCTCCAGGTGACCAAGTCTCACCCGCGCTTCACCGAATTTACAAACCATGAGTGTTCCAAGGGGCGGGCGCTCGCCCAATTGGCTGCGCAGTACGGCTTCAAGCGCGAAGAGGTGATGGCTATTGGTGATGGCCACAACGACTTGGATATGCTCCAATGGGCGGGGTGGGGAGTAGCGATGGAGACCGCCCCCCAGGCGGTCCGCGACGGGGCACGCATCGTCTGTCCACCGCTAGCGCAGGACGGTGCAGCCGATGCTATCGAGCGCTATATATTAGCCGCTGTACCAGGCCAATAAAGCGGTTTTCTAACGCGACCAGGCGTCCCGAATAGGTTATAATGAGGACGCGATGAAGGCCGAAGCAGAGAAGAGCACCAACATAGCCCAACCCCCGGCTGAGACGGAAAAACGGGGCGACAGCATTGATGTCCAGGGCGATGGAGCTACAGATACCACGTCCCTGGCGACAGCCGAAGTAGAAGCAGCCTCCGCGCCGCCGGATACAGCAGATGCTCTCGCCAGCCCTGCCATCGCGGAGCGCAGCGTTATTGTTGCGCCTTCGCCTGGCCCGACTACACCTGCCTGGCAAGTGCGACTCAGACGCCTCCTCACAAGGGCCAACTTCGTCTTAGGCGGGCTGGGCCTCGACGACCGCCTGGGGCGCATCCTGCTCTCGATTGTGCTGGCCGTTATCCTCTGGTTCTACGTCACCGGCCTTGAGAACCCTTCACAAACGACCAGCATTCGCGGCCTCACTCTTGAGGTGCGTGGCATCGAGCCTAACCTGAAGTTAGTCAATAATGCCCCTCTTCCCACCGTCGACATCTCCTTCCAGGCTCCCCAGAACATATTGAGCACGCTACAGGCAAGAGATATCCACCCTTTTGTCAATTTAACGGGACTGGGCGCGGGCGTGCACCGGGTGCCCCTCCAGGTTGAGTTCAATGGAGGGATCGGCAACAGCCTGAGCAACCTGTCGCTAACCCCACCCGATGTGCAGGTCCAACTGGAAGTACAGGCCACGCGCACCTTCCCGGTGGAAGTCAAAGTGATCGGCACCCCCGCCTTCGCGTATGGAGCCGAACAACCGCAGGTCGAACCTGCACAGGTAAGCGTCATGGGGTCGGAAAGCGCCATCAACCGGATCGCCACGATCGTGGCGACGGTCGATATCGCGGACAAGGCAGCTACCCAACGCGGCTTTATTACTCCGGTGGCTCTCGATAGCTCAGGGCGACCAATATCCGGCCTGACGTTTACGCCCAGTTCCGTGCAAGTAACCGTGCCCATTAAGCTGCTATTGAGCAACAGGCTCGTGCCGGTGCGCGTGCCTATTGCCGGCAACCCTGCCCCTGGTTATAGTGTAGAGGACATAAAAATCGAGCCAACCAACGTCACTATCTGCTGCGCCCTGAGCAACATCCTTGAGGAAATAGAGACGGTAAGCACCGGCCC
>JBAURA010000068.1:0-3172 GCA_049580985.1 Chloroflexia bacterium | reverse complement strand
TCCCCCGTGTGAAACTTTGACGCACCACAGCCGTATCTCTATAATGATCAGAGAAGCATAGAATAGGAGACATATATGCCAGGCGAATTGAACTTACAGGCCACGCTCTCACGCACCACCATACCCGTCATGAACGTGGAGCAGCTTGTATATTGCCTGCTCGAAATGCGCCCCGGCGAGACCGCCTCGGCCACCTCCCAACTTCCCCTCAACCTCTGCCTGGTGCTCGACAGGAGCGGCTCGATGCACGGCTCCAAGATCGAGAGCCTGCGCGACGCCACCTCCCTCGTGCTCGATATGCTTCAGCCGCAGGACTACATCTCCGTTGTCGTGTTCAACAGCCGCAACGAAGTGGTCTTCCCCTCCCAGAGGATCACCGACGAGGCGCGCAGGTCCGAATTGAAAGAGAAGATCAACCGCCTCCGGGCCGACGGCGGCACGAATATGGCCCCCGCCATGGAAGCGGGCATCGTCGAATTGCGCAAGCAGATGTCTATTGCCGGCGCTTCCGCGACAGGCACGGCCCAGGTCAATCGCCTCGTTCTCCTCACCGACGGCATCACCGAGAAGGAGAAGAAGTGCCTGGAACAGGCCGAGCAGGCAGCCCGCATAGGGGTGCCCATCACAGCCCTCGGCATCGGCAAGGACTGGAACGACAAGCTGATGGAGAACATAGGCCAGCGCAGCGGCGGCGATGCCGACTACATCTCCACGCCTGAGAAGATACGCCAGCACTTCGCCCGCACCGTCCAGCAGATGCAGTCCGTGGCCCTCCAGCGAGTATCGGTCAACCTGCGCCCCTCGCTCGGCATCGACATACGCAACACCTTCCGCGTCTTCCCCCTCATCGCCCGCCTCCAACCCGCCACCAACCCCGGCGCGACCGATCGCGCCCAGAACGTTTTCCTGGGCGAGCTTGAGCGCGGCTACGGCCAGAGCATGCTGGTGGAGTTCGTGGTGCCCGCCCGCCCGGCAGGCAGCTACCGCATCGCCCAGATCGAGATCGAGTACGACGTGCCCCAGGCCGGCCTGGTAGGCCAGCGGGCCGCCCTCGACGTGCTCCTCAGCTATTCGCACGACCCCGCCTCCGTCTCGCCTCCCGATGGGCGCGTGATGAACCTCGTGGAGAAGGTGAGCGCGTTCAAGTTGCAGACCCGCGCCCTGGAAGACCTCGAGCGCGGCAACGTGCAGGCCGCCACCCAGAAGCTGCGCGGCGCGCTCACCCACCTGCTCAACCAGGGCGATACCGAGCTGGCGACCACTGTCGAAGCCGAAATCGCCACCCTGGAAAAAGGCCGTATGATGACCTCCGAAGGCCGCAAGACGATAAGATTCGAGAGTGGCAAGACGGTGAGGCTGAACCAGTGAGCAGTGACGAGTTGTCAGTTGTCGGTTGTCGGTTGTCGGTTGTCGATAGAAAGAACTGACAACTCGTCACTCGTTACTGACAACCGACAACTGACAACTGACAACTAAAGAGGACCCTATGGCAATCTACTGTGCAAACTGCGGAATGGAACTCCCCGACGGCGTGGCTTTCTGCGATGCCTGCGGAACGCCTGTGCGCGGGCAAAACGCGGGCGCTCCTGCCTCTCCCGCGTCGAATGTGGGCGGGAGCATGGGTGCGGGCAGCCCCAACGGCATCGGCTCGACCTCCTGCCCTGTGTGTGGCGCGGCCACCCTCCCCGGCGAGGCGTTCTGCGATAACTGCGGCGCGTCCCTCCTTTCACCCTCCAGCTACAGCCCCCCGCAGCAGGTCCCGTCCGGCACACAATCCGTAGGCGCTCCGCCTTCCTATTCGCAATCTCCTATCAGCCAGCCTGTTGCGCCCGGCGCGAACTTTGGCTACGCGCCCGCCCGCGCGGTCACCGCCTCATTGGTGGTCACCCAGCCCCCGCCCCCGGCCACCCTCCAGATCCCCAACCGGGGCGAGCTTATCGTGGGCCGCTCCGATCCGCAGAGCAACAGCTATCCAGACGTAGACCTCGGCCCCTACGGTGGCCTCGATCTCGGCATCTCGCGCCGCCACTTCCGCCTCACCCGCAACGGCGACCATTTCTATCTCGAAGACCTCCAGGCCCTCAACGGCAGCATCGTCAACGGCCAGCGCATCCCGCCGTACACCCTGCACCCCCTGCGCTCCGGCGACCGTATCACGCTTGGTAAAATGGAGTTGATATTCGAGATCAGCTAGCTTTGGGCGAGGGGTTGGGGATTAAGGGATTGGGGATTAGGGATTAGGGGATTAGCTGGAGCAGCAGAATCTGATCTGCGTACTTAAGGAGTTTCCATAAGCAGATCAGAATTTTAAGGCTGTAAACCTATCTACCGCGGAACTTCTCTCAAATGGGGAGTTAGTTTTGCCTTGCTTAATCCCCAATCCCGTAATCCCTAATCCCCTAATCCCTGATCTCTAATCCCCTGATCCCTAATCCCTAATCCCTGGTATAATATATGATGGAGGATCTAACTAGATGCCAGTATTTGTAGACCCCAAAGCTTGCGTGGATCGTGAACATTGCTTCGCGGCGGAAGCTTGCCCTTATGACGCTTTTTATCATAATCCCTTGAAAAAGACCTGGGAAGTGGACGCCAACATCTGTGGCGAATGCCCTGGCCCCTGCCTCAACTTCTGCGATAAAGACGCCCTCCACTGGGGCGACGACCTCGAAGACCTGCGCCTGGTGCGCGCCCTCGTGGAAGGCACCATGAAGCCGGAGGCAGTGGCCGAACTCCGGATGAAGCACAGGAAGGAGAAGGTCGAGCAGGCCGCCAAAGCCGAAGCCGCCAAACGCGCGGCCTCAGCCGAAGGCGTGATCGCCCTTACGCGCCAGAACTTCGAGCGCGAAGTCCTTCGCTCCCAGGTGCCCGTGGTTATAGACTGTTGGGCCGACTGGTGTGCGCCCTGCAAGCAGTTCTCTCCCATCTTCGAGGCCACCGCCAAACAGTACGTCGGCATAGTGAAGTTCGCCAAGCTCGATACCGAGGCCGAGCCTGCGCTCGCCTCCGGCCTGGGCGTGCAGGCCTTGCCCACCATTCTCATGTTCTACAAGGGCCAGCTCGTCAACCTGGTTGAGGGCGCGCTCCCGGCCTCGTCCTTCCAGCAGTGGATCTACCAGAGCCTGGCCGCCGTACGCCAGTATGAGCAACAACTCACCGCCGAAGCCGACGA
>JBAURA010000067.1:0-2068 GCA_049580985.1 Chloroflexia bacterium | reverse complement strand
GCGGGTGCGCGTACCAAGCATGATGCGGTGGGAGAGGGTGGGGACCGCCATGCGCTTGGCGTCGTCGGGGAAGACGTAGTCTCGGCCTTGTATAGCGGCCAGGGCCTGCGCGGTGCGGAGGAGCGCCAGGGTGGCGCGGGGAGACGCGCCCAGTTCCACCGCGTCGTGCTTGCGGGTGGTGCGGATGATTTGCAATATGTAGCCCTCGACGGCGGGCGATACGTGCACACTACGCACGGCGGCCTGGGCGCGCAGGATCTCGTCCGGCTCGGCCACGGGCTGCAAGCCGGCCAGGGGGCTGGCCTCGCGGAAGCGGCGCATGATAGTGCGCTCGTCGTCTTCGGAGGGGTAGCCGAGGGCGAGCTTGACCAGGAAGCGGTCTAGTTGGGCCTCGGGGAGGGGGAAAGTGCCCTCCAGCTCGACCGGGTTCTGGGTGGCAAGGACCATGAAGGGACGCGGCAAGGGCACGGTGTCCAGGTCGATTGTCACCTGCCGCTCCTCCATCGCTTCGAGGAGGGCCGATTGGGTGCGCGGGCCTGAGCGGTTGATCTCGTCGGCCAGCACGATCTGGCTGAAGATGGGGCCGCGCCGGGTCTCGAACTCGTTGGTGCGGGCGTTATAGATGGAGGTGCCGGTGATATCGGAGGGGAGGAGGTCGGGCGTGAACTGGATGCGGCTGAAGGAGCAGGCGAGCGAGCGGGCCAGCGCCTTGGCGAGGGTGGTCTTGCCGATGCCCGGCACATCCTCGATCAGCACGTGCCCCTCGCACAGGAAGGCCACCAACAGTAGCTCGATCTCGGCGTCCTTGCCCACGATCACGCGCGAGATGCTCTCCTGAACGCGGCGGGCAAGAGACATTGCGATTTCGGATTTCAGATTGCGGACTGCCGATTTCGGAGTTTCGGGGTGCTGGTCGAGAGGGTGGGTGGTGGATTGGCCGCGCCCGTCGTTGGGAGTAAGGGTCACAAGTTGCTCCTGATGGTTTCTATCCTACCTATATTACACTACTTTGACCTCTCATAAGTTCCAATGCTACCTGTCAGAATGTAGCCGGATCATGCCTGATTCTTTGCTGTTTCAACCCAGCCACTTGCCATATTTGGCAGCTTAGGAAACATAAGACCTTGCGGATTTCACCGCCTGCTCTGCTAAGATGGAAAGATATAGCTCGTAAAGGCGGACCCATATGTATACCAGCCCCGGAAGGGCGTAAGAAAGTAGCCACATGGCGTAAGCCTGTGGATCAGCCCCCAAGATTAGGAGAGTAGCCCCGGAGGGGCGTAAGATAGAGACCGACACCATTCATCTTACGCCCTTCCAGGGCTACTCACATCTACTTATATGGCAATCCACAGGCTTACGCCGTGTGGCTACCTTCTTACGCCCCTCCGGGGCTCGGAGAGGCTTGTATTCTCTCTTATACTCTTTCAACTTCACAATATCGGGACGTCTAATCCTTACTTCTCAATCGGCGGCGGGCCCCAGTAATCGGCGTCCTCGGCCAGGCGGACTAACTCGCGCCACTGGCCTACCAGGCCCTCGTCGGTGACGCCGTAGAAGATGCGCAGGGAGCCGTCGGGGTAGCGGGCGGCGAGATCGTAGCGGGATGCGCCCGCGCGGTGCTCGCGCCGCCAGAGGCCAAGGGGGGCGGATGGGTGCCAGGCGATCTCGGCGGCGGTGGGGTCGCCGTGCTCGTGCTGCATGATGGCGTATAGCCACAGCCTGCGAGCCGACTTGCGGGTGACGTTGTGCACCACGCTGGCCGGGTTACGCAGATCGCGCATAGTATGGTAGAGCATATTGTTCCGCTCGTCGGTGCTGATGATCTCGACGCCTGTGCTGGGAGGCGCGGGGCTTGCCGATTGCGGGCTACGGATTGAGGAGGACGAAGTTGCTGATTGTTGGGCCTCCGATTGCTGAGGTTGAGCCACAACCACGGGCTGAGGCGCGGGTGGCTCCTCGGCTCCCTTGCGAGTCCTGCCTCGCCCCTTCTTCGGGGCTTCTTCGGCGGGTGCGGCCTGCTCCTCAACGGTCGAGGTCTGTTCCGGCTGGGGAGCTTGCTCCGGGG
>JBAURA010000066.1:0-1955 GCA_049580985.1 Chloroflexia bacterium | reverse complement strand
GTGTTGTGTGGCTCGGAAACGGCTTAAGTTATGGCTATGACTATCGCCAATTTCTTTTGGCCCTGTCGTGACTGCTCCGTTGGGCCGCACGATTTTTGCATCATCTGCAAAAATCTGACTCAAGGTTGTTAGATCAAACTGTTTTTGATCTAAGGCAGCGAAGTAGCGGTTGATGACTTCAGTTATCGCAACCGTATGCATGAGTTTATCTTGGTGATTCATGGTACTCGTCCTTTCCTTATCGGTATTACTGCGCGGTGCAAAGCCAAGCAATGCGCCACCCAACGCCCGGCATCACCCGCCCGAGCCCCTGCTGAAGATGAAAGCACTTGTGTCGCGGGTCGGGTGCATGCCGTTGTTATGTCGCCGTCACGGGTAAGACCAGACCCGGCGGCGTGCGCTCGGCGCAGCCGTCACCCATCCTTTGCAAGTAGTTATTCGGCGGCACCTCTCTGCGGCAGCCCGCTGCTGCGCCGAATCGCCTCGATCTGCTTGAAGTGATTGATATCGTGTCCGGCGAAGTACATCGCGATGTCGCGGACGGATTCTACGCCGCGCTCGGCATGCACTCCGAACAGTTTCCATTCCTCCGTGCGGAGAGAGCGTAGCAGGGCGAGGTTCGCCTGTCTCAGGACGCGAAAGATTTCCAGCGACAAGCACACATCGGTTCTGTCGTACCGTCCGGTGCGTGCCCAGATGTCCTGATCAAATGCCTGAATGGCCGTCCCGGGAGCAGAGAGGATCATTCGCAAGCGATACCCGCCAACAAGTTCATCGTCAGCAAGGTGGGCCACGATTTCTTGAATTGACCATTTCTCCGGCGCTGGCCGACGCGCAAGTTCCGCCGCCGAGAGCCCCTTGATCAAGGAAGCAAGTTTGTCCGGCGCTGCCGCTTGAAGCGCAAGAAAGTCGCCCCCGGCTTGATAGCTGAGGATCTTAGTCTTATATGCGGCGGCGGCTTCACCTGGTTCTAATAATGCCACTTCGCAACTCCTTCTGGAAATGTGGTTAAGAAATTCAAGAAAGCAACGCCCAAACTACTTACGGTCGCATCCGGTTCAACTCCTGAGTGCGGCCTAACGCTCGGCAGCAGCAGCGCGCGAAACGCGTCCCCTGTCTGCAGTTGTTAGGCCGCAATCAATCATTTCTGTTCAACCGCGGCCTTAATATCGTTTAGGTCTTGCAGGAGGGCCGTTTTTATCACGCCCTTGAACAGAAACATTGGGGTCGCCTTTAGTTTTGCAACGATACCTTGAGGCTGGGAATCATGAGAACTCGTCGTTGACTGCGGAATCTTTCAACTGAAATGCCATTGAGAGCGAGCGACCGCACCGAGGACACCGCCGCCGGTTTCAGTTATCGCCTTGAGATGCGCAATGCCCTGCTCGAGGCAGACGGCACCGGCAATAGCCTCGGCCGTGACAAGCCCGATGGCTACCTTCTCGGCTCATACCGCATCGCCACCGCCCCCGAACCGAACTCCAGCCGGCTCACGAGCTTCAAGTCAACCCACTTCGATAGCCCCGCGAACAACGTCGGCCCGTGGCCTACCAGCCTGGGGTGCACTACGAACTCGTACTCATCTATCAATCCCAACTCCGTCAACGCCAGCGCGAGCTTCACGCCTCCCACGAACAGTCCCTTGCCCGACTCCCGCTTGAGTTGCTGAACGGCCTTGCCCAGATCCCCGCGCAGGAGCTCCGCGTTCCAATCGACCCGCTCCAGGGTGCTCGACACGACGTACTTCTTCGCCGCGTCGATCGTGCGGCCGAAGGGGAGCATCCAATCCTGCATCTGGTCCAGCAGGCCCGGCGGTCGCCAGGCTTCTTCCATCATCTCGTAGGTCACCCGGCCGAGCAGAAGGGCGTCGGCTCGCTCGATCGTCTCCGTCGCGTGACGGTGCGTCTCCTCGTCGGGAGAACCCGCGCGGTGGTCGCAGCATCCGTCCAGGGTGA
>JBAURA010000065.1:0-13378 GCA_049580985.1 Chloroflexia bacterium | reverse complement strand
CTCTTACGCCTGAGGCTGACGTTCCGACCCGGGAGCCAAGCCCGACTGCGACAGCAATGCCCATCTTTACGGCGACCGCCACCACAATCGCCAACCTGGACCCCTGGAAAAAGGTGGCCGACTTTGCCGAGGTAGCGGTGCTGGCGGTTGCGCCGCTCAACCCTCAAATCGTATACGCAGGCCTGTACAACCACCTCGAAGGTTTGACCGATGGAGGTATGGCACGCTCGACGGACGGTGGATTGAGTTGGCAACCTTTGCCCGCTAGCTTCAAGGTGGATCAGATATCCGTTGCGCCTTCTGATCCAAACATCGTGTACGCGGGCACGAAGCTCAATTGCGCGGATAGCAGCCCAGGCCAACTCTATCGGAGTTCCGATGGCGGCGCAACCTGGCGATTGGTGTCAGGCAGCCCTTACAGCATCGATATCAATCCTGACGATCCTGATCACCTGGTAGCGCTGGAGTGTGCGGGTCCTGTTCGTAGCCTGGATGGGGGTATGACGTGGCAAAGACTTCCCGGTACTGGCCTTGCCGACCTGGGTGCTGCGCTCCTGGCACGTGGAATAAGCGATCGGACCACCATTTATGTCATATACGTCAATTATGTTGGATATGCCGGTGGGGGTGTAAGCTCCGTATTACAACGGACTACAGATGATGGCCGCACCTGGACTACGCTCTCCTTTCGCGATTGTAGATACCCCTATGATCTTGTGGTAGATCCGCTCGATGCTGGGAACGTATATCTGCCCTGTACTTCGGGCTTTTTCGTATCAGCCGACGCAGGGGATACATGGGAGCCACAAAATGGGGGTCTTCTCACAGACTCTGCGGTAGATTTTCCTGCTCCTTATCCGATGAGCCAGGTGGCCTTGGACAGGGTCAGTAGCCCACCACCTGGTGTTACACATACTCTGTATTTCTTCCATATTGTGTTCGAGGGTATGCGCTCTCTCGTGCGCTGGAACGGCAGGGATACATGGGAGCATGTACGCGATACGCCCGACATACGCCCAGACGTGTGTTGCCTCCTTTTGCTGAACGATCCCGCCGCTCCCGCTTTGCTTACAGCTACATCAGAAGGAATCTACAGGATGCCTTTGCCATAGCTAGCTTGGTCAAGGGGATCCTGCGCTGCACCCGATGGCACGGATGGTGCTTGCCTGGAATTTGGAGTGAATCCTAACGTTCTCCACAATAGTTTATCAATGGAGGGCACAACCTATGGCTAAGAACACAGGTCAGGGCTACCGAATAGGCCAGGTAAAAGGGCGGTCACAGGTCGATAATCCTGTGAACAACCGCTACACCAAGCGCGACACGGAAACCGGCCAATTCATAGATCAGAAAGCTGACGACAAGCCGTTCAAGGGTGTTCGCAAGGAAAAGGGAGAAGCAGAGGGATCCTAAAGGAAGTTACCTCTCCTGCACCTGATCGACGTCCACCTTCGGCCCCAGGAACTTCGGCTGGTCGTTCACCAGCATACGCCAGGCCATTCCGGCTACTCCCAGGTATTCCCGCGCCTCATTGTAGCCGGTGGGGTATGGCTGCCGGTCGGCTATCACGCCCACTGAATTCACCTTGAGATGGTTGCAGCCGAAGAGGGCGCGGGGCAGGTGAAAACGCTGAGTGACGAGCGTGGCGGACTGCAGGTTGAACACCTCGCGGGCGCGGTAGCAGCTATCCCAACTGTTGAAGCCTGCGTAGTCGAGCACTATATCGGCGTCAGACACGCCCAGGCCGATGGCAGTCTGGCGCATCACTTCCACTTCGTTGTAGTTGACGGTGCTGTTGTCGCCGGTCATGAGCAGTTTCCGCACCTTGCCCGCCTTATACAGGTCAGTGGCGGTCGCTACCCTGTCGTACAGTATGGCAGATGGCCCGCCCGCCCTGTTCAGCCCCGCGCCGAACACCAGCGCCACCTGGTTCGGGGGCAGGCTCGCATCGTCCCATCGATAGATGAGCGATGAGGTTTGCGAATCTACCCACGTCTTCCACAACAGCGTAGCGAGCAAGCCGAGGGCAACAGCCAGGATAAGAAAGGGTATCATCTTACGCAGGAACGCGCCCAGCGTACTCTGTCGCTGCACCGGCTTGTGGTAAGCGAACCTGTGCGGACCCATTCGAGCCGGGGTATGATCTGAAGGCGCGGGCCTGCTGGCGACGTATCTCCTCATGTAGAAGTGAGAAGTGAGAAATGAGAAATGAGAAATGAGAAGGGAAATCGGCAATATAGACTTACTTCTCATTTCTTACTTCTTACTTCTCTTCCCCCTTTATCCTTTTCCAGTAGTCATTCATCTCATCCACGTGCATGCCGCGTAGTTTCTTACCTTCGCCTACCAGGGTGCTCTCCATGGCGGTGAATCTGTTGATGTATTTGTCATTGGCGCGCCTCATTGCTTCCTCGGCGTTGATGCCCATCCACTCGGACAGGCATACCAGCGCGAAGAGCAAGTCGCCTAATTCCTCGCGCTTTTTGTCTACCTCAGTTTCGGCTTGAAGTTCGCTCAATTCCTCGCGGACCTTATCAAATACGCCCGCGATGTCGGGCCAGTCGAAGCCGACGCGGGCCGAGCGTACCTGTAGCTGTTGGGCGCGTTCCAGGCCGGGCATGGCGCGCGGCACGCTCAGGAGCAGGCCGGTGCCTTCTAGCCCCTGCTCCGCCGCATGGCTCGCCTCGAACTTTCTGCCCGCCTTTGCCTTGGCCTCGCGCTCGCCCGCCTTGATCGTTTCCCAGTTGCGGAGCACGTGGTCGGCCCCGGTCACCTGCACGTCGCCAAATACGTGGGGGTGACGCCTGATCAGCTTAGTGACTATGTGCCCCACCACGTCCGACAGCGTGAACTCCTCGGCCGATACGGCCAGCTGCGAGTGGAATACCACCTGCAAGAGCAGGTCGCCCAACTCCTCGGCCAGCATGTCGGGGTCGCCCGCGTCCATCGCGTCCACCGCTTCGTAAGCTTCCTCCAGCAGGTGGTGCTTGATCGAGTCGTGCGTCTGTTCGCGGTCCCACGGGCAGCCGCCCGGCCCGCGCAACCTGCCCATGACGTAGACCAGCCCGTTGAAATCGCGATGTAGCTGAAGGGGTTCAAGAGGCGGCAGATAGACGCACGCCAGGTGGTTGATGCCGTGCCCGTGGTCCATTTCCGCCAGGGTGGTTTCTATCACCCGCTCCTGGCCGGGCACGCCCGCGTTCAGCACAATCTTGAGCGCGTGCTCGTCGGGGTAGCGCTCCATGAGGGCCAGCTTGCAGGCCGAGGCCACCCGGTCGTTGTACACCTGCGTCAATATGACAGGGTACATCGGTGACACACCCGACAGCGCCGCGAAGACGTGGGGCGCGGTGGGCAGTGGGTAAGGGCTGAACAGAAACGGCTCAGGGGATTGCGGATTGTGGATTGCGGATTGTGGATTGCTTGTAGCCTGGTCCCCGACCCCTGGTCCCTGGTCCCCGGTTGTCGTCGTGCCGTAGGCTGCTAGCTCCGTGCCATCCACGATTTGCAACCCGCGCTCTAAGGGGTCTATGCTTAGCGCATCGCATACCGGCTCCAGGAAGGAGAGGCCCGCCGCAATCTTCAACTCGACGCCTTGCTCTTTGGCCTGCGCGCGCAGATGCCGCACCGAGGCTTCGCCTATGGAGGGATGGCCGGGCACGCAATAGAGCACCAGCTCTTCCTGCTGGGAGGCTATTCGCAGTAACTCGACCGCTATCTGCCTGTAGATCTCCTCGAAGCGGCTCTCGCGCTCGTAGAGGTAGTCGAAGGTGCGGACTTCCAGGTGAGCGGGCAGGTGATCTGCCGTTGGGTGGGTGCGCGTGCGGAGGTACACCACTTTCGCATTATCTAGCAGGCCCTTCACCTGCAAAGTGACCTGTTCCCACGCGCCTGGGCCTAACCCGGCGGCAATGATCGTTGGCATGAATCTGGCTCTCTTTGTGTTTGACGAAGGATGAAAGACGAAGGACGAAGGCTGTTTCTCGGTATTGGTACCAGTATTCCCATGATAACACGCATGATCGGAAAGGGGCAAAAGGATGATCTACATAGGGACCAGCGGATACAGCTATGACGATTGGAAGGGGCCGGTCTACCCGGAGGGTATCAAGGACAACGAGATGCTGCCTTTCTATTCAGGACTGTTCAATACCACCGAAATCAACTACACGTACTACAGGATGCCCGCGGCCCGCACGCTGGCGGCTATGGCCTCCAAAGTGCCCGACGACTTCGTATTCACCATCAAGGCGAGCAGAGAGCTTACGCACGAGCGGGACGACGATACGCAGGGCAGCGGCGCATCTAAGGAGAACTTCCGCCTCTTTCGGGAGGCGCTGACGCCTCTTATCGAGCAGGAGAAGTTAGGGGCGGTGCTGGCGCAGTTTCCAAGCTCCTTCAAGCCGAGCGACGAGACCCGCGAATACCTGTCGGTTTTCCGTGACCGCATGGGCGATCTGCCGGGGGTGGTCGAGTTTCGCAACGCCGCCTGGGTGACGGACGATACGATGCAGTTGCTGAGGCGCAACAACCTGGGCTATTGCTGCGTGGACGAGCCTAGACTGCGCGGGCTTGTGCCGCCCATAGCGGTCGCCACCGCGCCGGTAGCATACGTGCGCTTCCATGGCCGCAACGCTAAGAAGTGGTGGCACCACGACGAGGCTTACGAGCGCTACAGCTACGAGTACAAGCCTGAGGAATTGGAGGAGTGGGTGCCGAAGATAGAAAAGCTGGACAACGCCGCCAACACCACGTTTGTCTTCACGAACAACCATTATCGAGGCGCGGCGGTGAGGGCGGCGGAGCAGTTGAAAGGGTTACTCAGTAAGGAAGGTGTGGCTGTATCCTAAGGGTTACGCAATATTACCGCGCTCTCATTCAGCTTGAACCCGTGCGACGACGATCTGCGTGTGCGCATGAACCGCACTTCGGGGCTTGTGTAGCCAGCCAATTCGCCCAGCTCGGCGGCTAATTGTGGCACGGGCACCAGCACACCGGCGTGGGCCGACTCGCCCAGGATCAGCATGAGAGTGGCCCCCGGTTCCAGCATCAAGCGAATGGCCTCCATGGCACGCAGGAGGCCGCCGAAATACTGGCGGGTCATGCGCCCGTAGTCCCAGCCCCAGCCTTTGTCGCCCAGCCGGTCGTCTATCTGCTCGGCTATATCGACTATGGAGCGCACGCTCTCTACCCTGCGCCAATCTTCGATGTCACGGTAGGTGGCCTTGGCGTCGCAGATCATCATGCGCTTTCTGAGCGCCTTCAGGTCGTCCATCTTCTCCACGAAGCCCAGGAAGAAAAGCTCAAGGCGCGTCTGCATGGTGTAATCGAGGTTGTTCAGGTAGGGCGGCGAGCAGACAGCCAGCCGCGCAGGCAACAGCGGGTGCTGCAACCCCGACAGGCGGCGCACGTCGCCCTCTATCATTTCTGTACGTGCCTGGTTGTGTATCGTCTCGCGGGCCGCACATTCAACGTCAGCAAGCATCTTCTCGACCCTGGCCTCGAACATGGCAAGCACGGGCGCGTCCTGCTTTACTTCGCGGGACCCGAAGGCGTGCGGCGATAGCTTCATATTGCTCGCGCCCCTCAGTATGCTCGCCAGCGCCAGCATGAAGAACGGCCTGTGCTCCTCCGATGTGTTGCGCTCTATGCACTCGCGCAGAGTGACCACCTTGCAGGCGACCTTGAGCGCGATCCACCTCTCCCGGCGGGGCATATCGGGCAGGCCTATCGCGTCCTGTAGAAGGGTATCTTCGCACGCTTTATCCAGTCGAACGCGGGCCTCGGCAAGGACGCTCAGCGCTTCCAGTCTCAGCAAGTCCGGGGCGCGCCACTGCTGCGTCTTCACCTTCCCGGCAAAGCAGAGAAACGGGTTGACCTCGATGCCCAGGCCGTTGCGGCCCATCTTCCTGGCAGCCAGCAGCGTAGTGCCCGTGCCGCAGAAGGGGTCAAGCACGGTTTCGCCTGGGCGCACGCCGAACTCTTCTATGGCGTCGTATACCAGAGGCGCGGAATACGCCTCCGGCATCAGGTACCAATCGAAGAAAGGCGTGTTGCGGTTTAGTTGGGCGGTGGTAGACGCTAGCATGGCTAACCCTTGACCCCAAGCGCAGCCTTGAAGCCTTCCTCGTCCGCCGGCGTAACGCCGTAATTGCCGCTCTCGGTCTCGATGATTGTGATGCCCTCCGATGAAGAAGTGGCGCACATTTTGAGGGGGCCTGTATCCTTGTACTGCACGGGACCCAGGGCCAGATTGGGCATACGCACGCCTGTGATTCGCCTCATAGGCCTGTTGGACAGGCTCAGGTCGAAGTCGCGCGTATATACGCGCTTGATGCTGTCGAGTGGTACTGTGTAGCGCACCGGGCCGCCGATCATGGTTAGGTCGCGGTCGGACACCTCATAGCGCACACCGGCAGCCACCCTGGTTCCTATGGAGCTTACTATGAATAAGGGCACGGTTATCATGATAGCCACGAGCACCAGGATGCCTGTTACCAGTGGCGGCACGAACGAAGGGAGTATACCGGCCAGCAGCCAGATGATCAACGCGGGAGCTATGATCAGGCCCGCGATTATCAGGTAAGCGTTCAGCCTCCAGCCACCAGAGGTGCCCGAATTGCCGGTATTGCGAGCTTCAAAGGTACGCACGCCGTTCGCTCGATCCGTCTCCATTTCAG
The DNA here is from genome assembly GCA_049580985.1 of Chloroflexia bacterium. Classification (GTDB taxonomy): domain Bacteria; phylum Chloroflexota; class Chloroflexia; order QHBQ01; family JADMIH01; genus JADMIH01. Next base: position 6,698 of record JBAURA010000065.1, on the reverse strand, counting down.
ATGTGCTCCTGTACCAGATTCTGCCGGATGACGCACGCTACCGCCGGTAATAGGGGCAACGGCGTGGTGAGTATACCACATGCCGACATGGCGGACAATGATTGATTCCGGGCAGCCGGTGTGCGCCCTACGGTGTATGCAGTATTCCTGCGTGGCATGGGCGCTATGAGCCTGACAATGCTTGACACTGCTTGACAGCCTGAACTATAATTCCTTGGCGGTCCATAGGCTTTAACAAAGCAGTCTTTTTTGTGTCTTATCCAATCAGGTTGCGTGCCTATCGTGTAAACCTTTTACCGGGTTTATAACCGCTCTGTAGAAACGGCTACATATTTTGAGAATTGCGCACTCGCGGCGTGGCGACGCGCCGTTCCTCTGCATATCTAATATGCGAATCTGCATAGGAGACAAGGAATGATAGGCCCCCTGAACGCATTGTTCGGCCTTTTCAGCCGCGACCTGGGTGTAGACCTGGGCACGGCTAACACCCTGGTTCACGTAAGGGGCAAGGGCATCGTGGTGTCCGAGCCTTCCGTGGTAGCTATAGATAAGCGCAGCCGCAAGCCTTATGCGGTGGGCGCCGAGGCCAAGGCTATGGTCGGCAAGACCCCAGGCTACATCATCGCCATACGTCCTCTCAAGGATGGGGTGATCGCCGACTTCGACATGGTCGAAACGATGCTCAAGCACTTCATCCGCAAAGTCCATTCGCAGGGGCTGATGACCCCCAAGCCGCGTGTAGTCATCGGCATCCCCTCGGGCGTGACCGAGGTGGAGCGCCGAGCCGCCCACGATGCCGCTATCAACGCGGGGGCGCGCGAAGCATATCCCATCGAGGAGCCAATGGCAGCCGCCATAGGAGCCGGCCTGCCGGTGCAGGAGCCTGTAGGCTCGATGATCGTGGACATCGGGGGCGGCACGACCGAAGTGGCGGTCATATCGCTGGGCGGGATCGTGATCAACCACTCGATCCGTACCGCGGGCGACGAGATCGACGAGTCGATCATCCAGTACGCCCGCCGCGAGCACAACCTCCACATAGGCGAGCGCATGGCCGAGGCCGCCAAGATCAACGCAGGTTCGGCCTATCCGTTGGAGCAGGAGGTAGCGGTCACTTTGCGCGGGCGCGACGCCATAACGGGCTTGCCCAAGGCGGTGGACGTGAGCAGCGTCGAGTTGCGCGAAGCGATCAGCCAGCCTGTGTCGGAGATCATCGAGGTAGTCAAGCTGGCCCTCGAAGAGACCCCACCTGAATTGGTGGCCGACATCATGGAGAACGGGATCACCCTCGCGGGCGGGGGCGCTCTCCTCAAGGGGCTGGACAAGCGTCTCTCTATCGAGACCAGGATGCACGTCAACATCGCCGACGACCCGCTCACCTGCGTGGTGCGAGGCGCGGGCCGCATAGTCGAGTCGCTCGAACAGTACGACCGCATCCTCCGCTCCAGCGCCCAGAACCGCCGAGCAGTAGTAGTTCAGTAAGTTATCAGTTGTCAGTTATCAGTTGTCAGTAAGGATTAGTTCTTCAACTGACAACCCGCAACTGACAACTGATAACTCTTAGAAAGTAGTCCCGCCATGAAACAGAAGGACCGTACCCTTTCATGGACGCGAACGCTCTACTTGCTGGTGGCGCTGGTGCTGGTGAGTCTTGCCCTCATCCTGTTGAGCCAGGGGCGGACCCTCCAGCCGCTGGAGGGCGTCACCAGCGCTGTTTTCAATCCCATTCAGCAAGCAGTTAGCGGCGTTACCTCCACGGTCGGTGGCTGGTTCAGCGGCATCGGCCACATGGGCGAGCTTGATGCCGAGAACAAGCGCCTGCGCGAAGCCCTGGACGCTGTGACCGCCGAGAACGCCCGACTCCAGGAGATGGGCCGCGAGAACGAGCGGCTGCGCTCTATGCTCAAGTTCCAGGACGAGCGGCCCGACGTGCAGGCGGTGGTGGCGAACAGCATAGGCGGCGACCCCAGCGGCCTTACACGGGTGCTTACCATCGATAAGGGCAGCGATGAAGGGATCGTGCAGGGCATGGCCGTCACCAGCCCAGGCGGTATCCTGGTCGGCACTATCGAAAGCGTCAAGGCCGACCGCGCCAGCGTGGTGCTGCTCACCGACGTCAATTCGAGCATACCGGTCGCCACCCAGCGCGCCCAGGTGCCTGGCGTGCTCGACGGCCAATGGCAAAAGGGCGGCAATCTCCTAATGGCCCATATCCCGCGCGACGCCGACGTCCAGAACGGCGACGTGCTGGTTACCTCCGGCCTCGGCGGCACCTTCCCCAAGGGCCTCCTATGCGCCCAGGTGCAAAACGTCCGCCAGAACGACGTGCAGGTAGAAAAAGACGCCGAAGCGATCCCCCTGGTGGACCTCAACGCCCTGGATGTAGTATTGGTAATAACAAGCGGTACAAGCGAATAGGGATTAGGGGTTAGGGATTGGGGATTAGTGAGATAAAGTTCCCAATCCCTAATCCCTAATCCCTAATCCCTAATCCCCATGGTCTACATTGGCGTTCTACTCCTTTTCCTCTCCGCGCTGGTCCAGTCGGTCATCTTGCCGAAGGTAGTGCCGCTGGCGGCTATGCCCCATCTTGTGTTGTTGCTGGTGGTGGCTGTTTGTCTGGTGGAGAGTCTGCACGACGCCGTTATCTGGGGATTTGTGGGGGGCCTGATACTGGACCTGATGACCGCTCCCTCTCTGCCTATAGGCAGTAACGCCCTGCTCCTGGTGCTGGTAGCCCTCCTTGCCAGCCTGGGGCAGGCCGACCCCTTCCGTACTCTGGTCGTGGTCCCGCTCGCCACCGTCTTCGGAGCTACCATCTTCTACAACTTCATGCTCATGCTGTTGCACTTCGTTTCAGGGCGCAACGTGCCTTTCCTTGACAACTTCCTGCGGGTAGCCATCCCGGCGGCCATCTTGAATACGATCCTGATGCCGGTCGCCTACAGCGCAATGCTCTGGCTCAGTGAGAGGCTCGGGAGGAGGATGCGCGTAGAATGGTAAACCAACCCCACAGGCGCTCGTTCCTCGCCCTCTACATCGCCATGGCTATCATGTTCGTGCTGCTGGTCGGCCAGCTATTCAACATGCAGCTAATACAGGGCGCTCAATACCAGACCTCGGCGGTCAAGAACCGCGAGCGCACGGTGAGCACCGACGCCATCCGGGGCATTATCTACGACCGTGGCGGCCAGAAGCTGGTGCTCAATAATCCTTCATACTCGGTGGCGGTCACGCCATCAGACCTGCCCGACATCAACTGCGGGGCGGGGCAGCTCGAAGGCTCGGAGATCTTCCCCAAACTGGCGGCTACGCTGGCGACCAGCGACGTGATCGCATTGAAGCCCAGCGACTTGCCGCCGGATAAGATGACGCTCGTGGCAAATCTTCTCTCCGTGCCCTTACAGGTGAACAAGAATATCCTCCTCACGGCGATGCAGGAGATCAAGGACAAGTGGCCCACGAGCGAGCGCCTATTCCTGCTGCGGAGCGACGTACCGGTGGAGGCAGGCAAGGTCCTGCGCGAGGAGGTCGTCGCGAAGCCCGAAGACTTGCCCGGCATACGTATCTACAACGAGCTTGAATACAACTTCCTGACGCGATATGCCACTTGCCTCGAGCCTATCGTGGTCAAGCGCGGCGTGGACTACAAGCTGAGCCTCCAAACAGAGGTCACCAGGCTGGTGGGCGTGAGCGTCGTGCCGGAGGCGGTACGTGTCTACCCCAATAGCTCCTATTTCTCGCACCTACTGGGCTATGTGGGCCAGATTTCGCGAGAGGGCTACGAGACGAACAGAGCGGTCTACGCGCCTGATGACAAGGTGGGGCAGGTCGGCCTCGAAGCCGCGCTGGAGGAGCAACTGCGCGGGCAGAAAGGTGAAGAGCGCTTCACCGTCAACGCGCAGGAGCAAATAGTCGAGCAGATATTCGCGCGCGCGCCGGTTACGGGCAACAACGTGGCTCTTACCATCGACTCGGTCCTCCAGATCAGCGTCACGCAGGCGTTACAGAGGGGGCTGGACCAGGCCAAAGTGAAAGCAGGCGTGGCTATCGTCATGCGTGTGACCGACGGGCAGATACTGTCGATGGTGTCGCTGCCATCGTATGATAATAACCTCTTCTCGGCGGGTATCTCGCAGTCGGCGTTCGATACGCTGAACAACGACCCGGCCTTGCCGATGTTCAACCGGGCGGTGGGAGGCGCTTATCCGCCAGGCTCGACTTACAAGATGATCTCGGCGTCGGCGGCGCTCCAGGAGGGTGTGGTCACTCCCGCCACTACGTTTAACTGCCCCGGTTATATAGAAGTGCCCTTTACCTACAGCGAGCGCACCCGCAACCCTTACAGGGACTGGCGACCGGGGGGGCACGGCACTATCAACGTGGTGCAGGCCCTGACGGTATCCAGCGACGTCTTCTTTTATATTGCCGCGGGGCCAAGGGCGGTGGACAGGACGATCCACAACGACGACGGGACCGATACCCTTATCTATACACGCTACTACAACCCAGGCGGGAAGACGCCTATCGAGTTCAACGGCCTGGGTATTGACCGCCTCCACAAGTACGCGCGGGCTTACGGCTTCGGCACAAAGACGGGTGTGGAGTTGCCCGGCGAAGTGCCGGGGCTGGCCCCCGACCCCGCGTGGAAGCTCGCCACATACCCGGACAACCCCTGGGCGCTCGGCGACACGCTGGTGACGGCCATCGGCCAGGGCTTCGCGCTCGTGACGCCGCTCCAGTTAGTGAACTCCACGGCGGCTGTGGCTAACGGCGGCACCCTTTACAGGCCACAACTGGTGCTCAACGTGACCGACCCCGCAGGCAAGATCGTCCAGGACTACAAGCCCCAGGTGCTGGGACAGGTGCCCGTTTCCCCGGAGAATCTGGCTATCGTGCGCGAAGGTATGCGGCAGGTGGTCGCCGATAAGAAGGGGACGGCATACAGCAAGATAACCCTCAAGAGCGTGCAGGTGGCGGGCAAGACGGGCACAGCCGAGTTTGGAGATCCGATACGGATCGTGGACAAAAAGGAAGTGCGCCGCGCCCATGCCTGGTTCACGGCTTTCGCCCCCTACGACAAGCCTGAGATAGCCGTGGTAGTGCTGCTCGAAGGCGGCGAAGAGAGCCTGGAAGGCTCAACCTTCGCGGTGCCCGTAGCCGACGAGATCCTCAAGGCGTATTTTCACGTCGAGAAGTGAAACGTGACGAGCGAAACGCGAAGTGCACGTGGAATAATAAGCACCTGGTGTGATTATTGGCTATAATCTGTGCGGGATCGTACTTAGAGGTCTCGCGTTTTTCGTATCGCGTTTCGCGTTTTACGTTCTGGAGGAAGTTCTTTGCAAGTATCTGAGCCTGTGATAATCAAGGGGGTGCGCGATGGCCTGCTCATCATCATTGACGATGATGTGCCTTTTGCCCAGATCCTGGCGGACCTGGTGGGCCGGATCAAGGCGCAACCTACCTTTTTCAAGGGGGCGACGGTCACCCTCAACATGGGCAGGCGGGTGTTTGACGCGCCGGAGTTCGACGTGCTCTATCGGATGCTCACCCGCAACGGCATGAAGGTGGCGTCGGTGGTGAGCCAGTCGGTGCAGAGCAGGATGGTGGTCGAGGGTTTCGGCGTGGGTAGCAGACCTCCATCTTACGCGGCTGGGGATGCAGCGGTCAGCCTGGGCTTGAAAGGACGCGGCTCGGCGGCCGGGGCCTGGGACACCGGCGGTACGGGAGCAGTCTCCACGGGCGGCCTTGCCTGGCCCGAAGGGGCCGATCCCGCGCAGGGCTGGGATGGCGTGGTCGAAGCGGGCGTGGGGCTGTTCCTGCGCTGCACGGTGCGCCCAGGACAGTCGGTGCGCTACGGCGGCGACGTATGCATTATGGGCGACGTCGAAACGGGGGCAGAGGTGGTTGCCGAGGGCGACGTGGTGGTGTGGGGGCAGTTGAAGGGGATAGCGCACGCAGGCGTCGGCGGCGACGACGAAGCGGTAGTATGCGCCCTTAAGATGAACCCCACGCAACTGGGGATCGCCGGGATAATGGCGCGCTTTCCGACCACCAACACGGGCTATTTATTCGACACCCAGCCTCCTGAGATAGCCCGCCTGGATGGGGGCAGGATCGTGTTGGAGGCTTGGAGGTCGGAGTTGTAGGGGGCTGAGGGATTGGGGGTTAGGGATTAGACAAGGAGGCGAAACTAATCCCCAATCCCTTAACCCCTTAATCCCCTAACGTCACGCTGCCAACTCGCCTGGGTCGGCGCGGCCTACCCAGAAGTGGTTGGGGCGCACGTAGCTGACTACTTTTACCTCCAGGTCTTCGCAGGCAGTGAGGTCTGCCTGGTTGAGCAGGCATAATGTTGGCTTGTCACCGAACTTGGCGACGTACCTCTCGATTGCTTCTTCTATCTTCGTCTTGGGTGTCTTTTTGCGGTCGTCGTCAAACCAACCTAGAAACATCGCTAATACCTCCGCTCTTGGCCTCTGGAAAGTTTATCTGGTCTTAGAACTTCTGTTCTGATTATATCATTGTTGAGAGCGGGTGTCAATAGGGTTTTCCACAATTCGAACGTGCATTAAACAAGAACCTCGCAACCATTTGCGAGGTTCTTGTTCGTTAAGTGAAGGTGATCTACTTGGCGGTTTCGGCCTCCGCGAACAATGGCTTCGTGTCTTCGGTGGCCTGCTTGATCGCCTGGT
>JBAURA010000064.1:0-3442 GCA_049580985.1 Chloroflexia bacterium | reverse complement strand
GGACTGGGCTGGGGTCTTGGTGGCCGATTTGGCTCGTGCTACGCGCGAATCTAAAATTCGGGATGTCTCATGTGTATGATAGAATAGAGGCGGATACTACTCCACCAGGAGGCAACTTATGATTAAGCCAAAGGTGCAGGATGCGCTAAACGAACAGATCAAGCACGAGCTATACTCGTCCTACGTATACCTCGCGGTGTCGGCTTACTGCCACACGATAAGCCTGCCGGGCTTCGCGCACTGGTTCTCGCTCCAGAGCGCCGAAGAGCGGGAGCACGCGATGAAGATCTACGAGTTCATCCTCGACAGGGGCGGCCACGTCAAGCTACATGCCCTGGAAGCGCCGGCGTCAGAGTACGGCACGCCGCTCCAGATCGCGGAGAAAACGCTGGAATACGAGCGACGGGTGACCGCTCAGATCGAGAAGCTCTACGAATTGGCGGTGAACGAGGGCGATTACCCGGCCCAGGTGATGCTCCAGTGGTTCATCAACGAGCAGGTCGAAGAAGAGAAGAACGCCCAGCTCCTGATCGACCAGCTAAAGATGGTAGGCGACAACCGGGCCGCGCTGCTGATGCTCGATATGGAGCTTGGGAAGAGGGTGGGGGAAGGGGGTTAAGGGATTAGGGATTAAGGGGTTGAGGGATTAGGAGTTACAAGCCCCATTCGCCCAATCCTATAACCCCTTAATCCCCAATCCCCAATCCCCAATCCCCAATCCCTTAATCCCTAATCCCCAACTTCGCTTGACATGGCACCGATGATAGGCTAGTATACTGCTACCCCAACCGGTATTTGCCACACACCACTCTCTTTGAAGGGAGCAAACGCGCTATGGAGAGCCAGAGCCAGCCGCTCGCGGTGATTGTGCTTGCGGCAGGGCTTGGCAAGCGGATGGTATCGCAGGAACCCAAGGTCCTGCACCGCCTGGCCGGATTGTCATTGGCCGAACACGTCCTGCGCGCGCTGGCCCCTCTTGGCCCTACCCGCACCGTGCTGGTGGTCGGCCACAAAGCTGACCAGGTGCGCTCGGTGCTTGGCGATAGCTACGGCCCCCACGGCAACCTCCCCATTGACTACGTCCACCAGGCCGAGCAACTAGGCACGGGCCACGCGGCGCGAGTAGTCGAGCCTACCCTACGCGACTTTCAGGGGCCGATCCTCCTCCTCTATGGTGACGCGCCGCTCCTGCGCACGGCCACGCTGAGCGCGCTGGTGGCGCGGCATAGGCAGGCGCACGCCAGGCTCACCATGCTCACCTGCATAGCCGCCGACCCGACAGGGTACGGGCGGGTGGCGCGCGACTCCAATCAGCGCGTGCTGGAGGTGGTGGAGGAGAAGAACGCCACCCTGGTCCAACGCGCCATCTCGGAGGTCAACAGCGGCGTATACGTGTTCGACTCCGAGTGGCTGTGGCCCCACCTGGCTCGCATCCCTCTGAACTCCGTGGGCGAGTACTACCTGACCGACCTGATCTCGATGGCGATCCGCGAAGACAGGTCCACGGGAAGCCTGGGCGTGCCAGCGCGTGGAGGGCAGAGCACCGTGATCACCTTCACCCAGGAGGGCCTGGAGGAGGCGATGGGCATCAACAGCCGCGACCAGCTCGCGCAAGCGGAACAGATCGTGCAGGGCAGGCTCAGGCAGAACATGCTGGAAGCTGGGGTGACCATGCTCATGCCCGAAACGGTCTACCTGGGGATGGACGTGGCGGTGGGACCTGACACTGTACTCTATCCCGGCGTGATCCTGGAAGGCAAGACGGAGGTGGGGCGCGGGTGTGTGCTCGGCCCAAACACGCACATAATCGACTCGTCGGTGGGCGAGGAGTGCCGCATAGTGGCCTCGATGGTCGAGGGGACGGTGATAGAGCGAAGCGTGACGGTCGGCCCGTATAGCCACTTGCGGCCCGGCACGCGATTGGCCGAGGGGGTGCACCTGGGCAACTTCGTGGAGGTCAAAGCCTCGACGCTGGCGCGCGGGGTGCATTCGGGCCACTTCAGCTACCTGGGCGACGCCACCATAGGGGAAGACACAAATATCGGGGCTGGCACGGTAACTGCAAACTACGACAGGGCGACCAAAAGTAAACACCCAACCAAAATCGGCAGGGACGTGTTCATCGGCGTTGACACCATGATAGTAGCCCCAAGAGAAATAGGAGACGGCGCAGCCACGGGCGCGGGCAGCGTAGTCACGAAGGATATCCCGCCGCACAGTCTAGCGGTCGGAGTGCCGGCGCGGGTGATCAGGAAGCTAGGGGGAGAGGAACGAGTGACGAGTGACGAGTAACCGGGCGAACTCGTCACTCGTCACTCGTCACGTGCCAACAAGGAGGCGCTAAGGTGAGAGAACTGCGGGTGTTTACTGGCAACGCGCACCCCGCGCTTGCTCAGTCGATAGCGAACCACCTGGGTGTGCCGTTGGGAGCGGCGCTCGTGGACAAGTATCGCAACGGCGAGACGCGCGTGCTGGTGGAGGAGAACGTGCGCGGGGCCGACGTGTTCGTGATCCAACCCACCTGCGACCCGGTGAATCACAACCTGATGGAGCTACTGATCATGGTAGACGCCATCAAGCGCGCCTCGGCCTCCCGCATCACCGCCGTGATCCCTTATTATGGCTACGCCAAGCAAGAAAAGAAGAGCAGGCCGCGCGAGCCGATCACGGCCAAGCTGGTGGCCGACCTCCTGCAAACGGCGGGCGCGCACCGTATACTTACATGTGACCTGCACGCCCCGGCCATCGAAGGCTTCTTCAACATCCCGGTGGACCACTTGCAGGGCCGCCGCCTGCTGGCCGACCGTTGCCGCGAGCTTGACCTGCCCAACCCCGTGGTGGTGGCCCCCGACGCGGGCCGAGTGGGGTGGGCTATGGAGGTGCGCGAGCGCCTGGGCAGTCACGCAGACCTGGCCCTGATCGCCAAGCAACGACCTGAGGCCGACAAATCTTACGCGGTGGAGATGGTGGGGAACGTGCGCAACAAGACCGCGCTCCTCATCGACGATATGATCATGACGGGAGGCACGCTGGTGGAGGCAGCCCGCATGCTGATCGACCGGGGCGCGAGCGCTGTGTACGCCTTCGCCACCCACGCCGCCTTCGCCCCCGACACTCGTGACCGGCTGGAGAGGTCGCCGTTCACCAAAGTCCTCTTGAGCGACACCGTGCCTATCCCCAACAGAGAACGGTATGAAAGCAGCAAGATCGAAGTGATAAGCGTCGCCTCCCTCTTCGCGGAAGCCATCCTGCACATACACGAAGACCGCTCCGTGAGCGCGCTCTTTCGGTAGGGATCAGGGATCGGGGATCAGGGATCAGGAGTCTTGAAGTATGGCTATTCGATCATATGAGGATTTGGTGGTCTGGCAGAAAGGCATGGACCTGGTTGAGGAAGTATATGGATTATCGTCGGGGTTCCCTCGTGACGAAAGATTCGGCC
>JBAURA010000063.1:0-12175 GCA_049580985.1 Chloroflexia bacterium | reverse complement strand
CTGTCACCCCTTCGGCACAATAATGAACAGATACGTTATCAGCAGCAAAACGCCCACGCCTATAGCCAGCGCATAACCTTGCACGAAACCGGTTTGGAGGCGACGCAGTCTGCCGCCGAACCCGGCCACGAAGCCCGCCACGCCGTTCACCGCCCCATCGACCACCTTCTGGTCGAAGCGCCACAGCGCATAAGCGATGGCCTTGCCAGGCTCCACGACGATCCTCTGGTAGAACTCGTCGAAGTACCACTTGTTGAGCAGAGCATTATAGAGCCAGGGCAGATTCTGCGAGAGCGCCGCCGGCACGCCGGTGGGTCGGCGGTACAGCAGGTAGGCGACGAAGATGCCGCTGATCGCCACCAGCGTCGAGATAAGCATGATCAAGATCACAGGCTGGGTAAAGCCCGCCTCCGGGTGTACGCCGCCCGCGAGATGTATCCCTGCCTCGAACACAGGCTCTATAAAGTGGTGGAACACACCCGCATCCGGGGGGACGCCCACGAACCCCACCAGCGCGGAGGGGATCGCCAGCAGCACGAGCGGTATCCAGATCAGAGGCATGGTCCGCTCCACGCGCTCGCTGTCCAGCACCTTCGCGGCGGGTTTCGGCACGTTATCCTTGCCGTAGAAGACCAGGTACACCAGCCTGAACATATAAAGCGCCGTCAGGAAGGCCGAGGCCATCAGCAACGACCCCACGAGCCAGTTCCCGCGCAGGATGGAGTTGCCTATGATCTCGTCTTTGGACCAGAATCCGGCCAAGGGGATCATGCCCACGTTGGCTAGCGACGCCACCAGGAAGGTCCAGAACGTAGTCGGCATCCTCTTGCGCAGTTGTCCCATGTTGCGTATGTCTTGCGCATCTACGTCGTGCACCCCCGCTTTGTGGAAGGCATGGTGCAGGCCGTGGATCACCGAGCCGGACCCCAGGAAGAGGAGGCCCTTGAAGAAGGCATGCGTCATCAGGTGGAATATGGCCGAGGCCCACGCCCCCACGCCCAACCCGGCGAACATATAACCAAGCTGCGACACGGTCGAATAGGCCACCACCCGCTTGATATCGGTCTGGGCCAGCGCGATGGTAGACCCCAGCACCGCCGTCGTCGTGCCGATAATCGCCACCACCAGCAGCGCGTCCGGGGCCATCGAGAAGAGCGGGTTGAGGCGGGCTACCATGTACACGCCCGCCGTCACCATCGTGGCCGCGTGGATGAGCGCGCTCACCGGGGTGGGGCCTTCCATGGCGTCCGGCAACCATACGTGGAGCGGGAACTGCGCGCTCTTGCCCATCGCGCCCATGAAGAGGAGGATGCAGATGAGCGTCATGTTCCCCAGCAGGAGCGGTTCGCCATGCTCGAACATCTCGGTGGCGACGTGAAATATGTCGGTGTACTTCAGGTCGCTCACCAGCCCGCTGAAGTTGACGAAGAGGAGCATGATGCCGAGCGCGAACCCGAAGTCACCGATGCGGTTGACGATGAAGGCTTTCTTGGCCGCGTCGCTGGCCGATTTCTTGTTGTACCAGAACCCGATGAGGAGGTAGGAGCAGAGGCCCACCGCCTCCCAGCCCACGAACAGGAGGAGCAGGTTGTTCGACAGCACCAGGATCAACATGCTGAAGATGAACAGGGGGAGGTAGGTGAAGAAGCGGGCTACACCGCCGTCGGCCCGCTCGTCGTCAGACATGTAGGCGTTCGAGTAGAGGTGCACCAGCGTGCCGACGCTCAACACTACCATCAGCATAATGGCGGTAAGCTGGTCCACCAGGAAGGCCACTTCCACCCTGAAGTCGCCGGAGGGTATCCAGGTGTAGAGGGTGTACTCGAACGGCCCGGCGTGCGCCTCGCCACGAGCCATCACGTCGAAGAAGACGCCGATAGCCAGTAAGAACGACAGCCCGACCAGCCCCGTGGCGATCCACCCCGCCGTCTTCCCCAGCCGCCTGCCGAACAGCCCATTGATGATAAAAGCCAGCAGAGGCAGTAAAAGTATAGCCCATACTATGTTCAAGAAGAACTCTTGCATCCGCTCCTCCGGGATCGGTTGAGACCGGTTGTCAGTTGTCAGTTGTCGGTTATCAGTAAGCTACTTAAACTCTTACGGACAACTGACAACAGACAACTGACAACCGACAACTGGTCACTCCCTCATCAAATCAATATCGGTCGTATCCACCGTCGGCTTCTGCCGCACCAGGGCGATAATAATGGCAAGCCCCACGGCGGCTTCGGCTGCGGCCACGGTTACCACGAACACCACGAAGTTCTGCCCGGCCATCGAGTTCAGCGACATGCTGAACGCTATCAGCGCCAGGTTGACCGCGTTCATCATCAGCTCGGCGGACATGAAGATCACCAGCACGTTGCGCCGCGTCAGCACGCCGATCAGCCCCAGGCAAAAGAGTATGGCGCTGACCGCCAGGTACCACGCCAACGGCACGCCTGTTGTTTCCGATACTGTCGATAGATCCATAATTGCTCCTCGTGGGGGTCAGGGACCAGGAATTACTGCGTATTGCGTACTGCGTATTCTTCTGCCGTAATCCCCTAACCCCTTAATCCCCAATCCCTAACCCCCTAATCCCTGATCCCTGACCCCCGAAGTCGTGCCCGCGCCTGTTGCATCGGGCTGGTCGACTGTGGGTATTTCTACCTCACCTACCAACGTACCAGGTACGTAGCTGGTTCCCGTAAGGGCGGGCAGCAGCTTCTTCTCGATCTGGTCCTCCTGCGGCGAGTTGGCGACCGATCTGCGTCCCACCGATATGCCCAGGGATGGAAGAATATCCTCCACCTCGGCAGGCTCCTCTTTACGCGCCAGCACGATAGCCCCCAGCACCGCCAGCAGCAGTATCAGAGACGCGATTTCGAAGGGGAGCAGGAACTGTGTATAGAGCGTCTGCCCCAGCGCCTGCACGTTGCCCCCAACCGACAGCACGTTGTTGGCGCTCCACAGCACTTCCTGCGTGCCGATGATGTCTCCGTAGTGCACCTCACGCGGCTGTGAAGTGAACAGGACGATCACTACCATCTGCCCGGCCAGGATCAGCCCTATCGGCCAGGCGGCTACCAGTTGCGCCGTGTGCAGCCCACCGAGCTTAGGCCCTTCCTTCAACCCTAACAGCATGACCACGAACAGGAAGAGCACCAGTATCGCGCCCGTGTACACGAGCACCTGCAAAGCCGCCAGGAACTCGGCCCCCAGCATCACGTACATCACCGCCAGGTTGAAGAAGGTGAGCACCAGCCACAGGGCCGAATGCACGGCGTTCTTGCGCGTTATCATCATAACGGACGAGATGATCGCCAACCCGGCCGAAGGCAAGAACACCATCTGCCCTACGGTCGGTAGCGGTATAGTGATGCCGAAAAGCTCAATATCCATCAGTGCTCCTCTTTGGACGATAGACGATGGACGATGGACGATGCTTACATGCCTCCGTCTATCGTCCATCGTCCATCGTCTATCGTCCTTCCTCCACCGTCCGGTTCATACTCGCGGACCGCGCCTGCGCATCGAGTTGCTCGTTCAGCTCGGCCATGTACATCTTGCCCAGGTCCAGCAGCTTATCTTTGTCATAGATTGTTCTACCCCGGTTTTCGGTAGCCATCTCGAAGTGGTGGCTCATGATAATCGCCTCCACCGGGCACACTTCTACACACAACCCGCAGAACATACAGCGCGTCTCGTTGATCTCATAGTAGTAGCTTATGGAGCGGGCGCGAGGGTCCGCCGGGTCGAGACCTTTCGTGTAATAGTGCTCGAAGGGCTTCCAGTCGTCCGTGTGGTCCGCGCCCGCCCGGTCATCCTCGATCACGCCTATGCTGATGCAGTCCACGGGGCAGATCTGAGGGCAAAGCCCACACCCGACGCACTTCTCGCGTCCCGTCTCGGGGTGCGGCAAAAGGCCCACGGCCCCCCGGAAGCGAGGCGCCAGGTCGCGCATCGTGTCGGGGTACTCCACCGTCACCGTCGGCTTGAAAAACTGCCGTAGCGTAACGAAGAAGCCCCCTACCTGGTTCATTAAATCCATAACAATCTCCTGTGGTAGTCGGTAATCGGTAGTCGGTAGTCCGTTTCTCTTTCCAACCACAGTACTCCAATTACCGACTACCGACTACTGATTCCCCCGTGACGCGCCCACCGGCCGCGCTTCGCCTTCTATCGTGCCCCGTCCACCCTGCGCGTTGCGCACCAGGATGATCTGGCGATCCATCAACACCGGGCGTTCCGCTTTGCCGAACCAGCTCACGCCGGCAAGCCGCGAGAAGCCGTATATAGTCAGCGCCCCCAGCACCAGTTCGATAGCCGCAATCACCCACCAGTAAAGCTGGTTATATGTAGCCGCCTGTTGCGCCAAAGGTACGCCCGGGGGCGGAGGTGGAAAGAAGATCAGCTTGAGCACGCTCAATACGAGTATGTTCGCCAGGATGGTCGGTAGAAAGACCTTCCAGCAAAGGCCCATCAACTGGTCGTAGCGGAAGCGCGGGAGCGTCCAGCGCAGCCAGTAGAAGACGAAGATGAACAGAAACACCTTGATGAGCAGCCAGTGTATGCCCGAACCAAGCAGGCCGCTCAGGACGGGGATACCGGCCAGATCGCGCCCGCTGTCGAACCAGGCCGACAAAGGCGAGCCCCAGCCTCCCATGAAAAGGACCGACGTGAGGGCCGACATCGTGAATACAGCATTGAACTCGGCAAGCTGGAAGAGGCCGAAGCGCATACCGCTATACTCGGTGTGGTAGCCCGACACAAGCTCCGATTCGGCCTCGACCAGGTCGAACGGCGTGCGCGCGGCCTCGGCCAAGGCCGAGCAGAAGAAGATCAGGAGGGCAACCGGTTGCAGCAACACGTGCCAGATACCCGGCTGCAACGGATCGTGGGAGGCGGTCTGCGAATTGGTTATGCCCACCAGGCTGAGAGAGCCTGCCATGAGGAACACGCCGATGAGAGAGATGCCGAAAGTAAGCTCGTAGCTAATCACCTGCGACGAGGCGCGCATGCCGCTCAACAGGGAGTATTTGCTGTTCGATGACCACCCCGCCATGAGCACGCCGTACACGCCGAGCGATGACAGCGCCAGCGCCACCAGCATACCCACGCCTACGTCGGCCACGTACATCGGGACCTGGACCCCGAAGATATCTATTCTGCCGGGACTCCACGGTATGATCGCCAGCACCGCGACACTCGCGAACGTAGCCACGATGGGCGCAATGAAGAAGACAACCTTATCCGCATCCTTGGGAGTGGTATCCTCCTTCTTGAGCATCTTCAGCAGATCGGCAAAGCTCTGGAGCAGGCCGATTGGCCCGGCCCTGTTCGGCCCCTGCCGCGCCTGCATGTGCGCTCCTACCTTGCGCTCGCCGTAGATAACGTAGGCTACGACCACGAGGGCGGCATTCACGACGATAAACGCCAGCACAGCCCTCAGCAGGATAAGTACTAAATCCATCGATCCTCCCCGCTAGACAGACGCCAAGGGTACAAACCACTTTCGTCCTTCGTCCTTTGTCGCCTGCTTATTCTCCTCCCGTTAGCATCCCCACTCCCATCGGGGCCAACTCGTCCAGCTTGATGTGCGGCGCGGGCTTCACCGTGATCGGGACGCTCTTCTTAGCGCCCGTGCTGTCTGCGGCTATCCCAAACCTGGCGGCCCGCACGGCGGCATTGGTCCCAGCCTGCTCCATCGTCATCGCGAGGAAAGCCCTGCCCCTCGGCATCCTGTCGTACACCTGCGACACCGCGTACACCGGGGCCGATGGGGGCGCGCCCTCTATCGTGATCTCGACGGGCGACTGGTCGGCTATACCCAACCTTGCCGCGTCAGCCGAATTCATGTGCAGCCTGGGGTCCGGCTCCACCCGGCTCAGGCCGTAGCTGTGCCTGCTCAGCGTGCCCGTCTTGAACGGGAAGAGCGGGAAGCCAAAGGTCGCCATGAGCGCATCGCCCCCCGTTTCCTCCGGCTCGGCGCTCTTGCCGGACGGCACCCACATGCGTGCCTTGCCGCTCGCCGTGCCGAACCCTTCGGTATAGAGCACCGCCGTGCCGGGGTGTGTCTTGGTCGTGCAGGGCCACATCAGGCTCTTCACCTTCAATTGCTTGAGCGACACGGCGGCGGGCATCGGGATCTCTTCGTTGATGAACTCGGTCATATCGAGGCGCGCATAGCTCATGCCCGCGTACTGGGGCACCACTTTCGCGATCTCCGCGAACACCATATTCGGCTGCATCGAGGGCAGGACCACACCCAACCTGTGTCCCACCAGGCTGATAATGTGTAGATCGGTCCTGGACGCGCCGACCGGCTGGATTGCTGCCCGCACCCTCTGCACGCGGCGCTCTGTGTTCGTGTAGGTGCCTTCCTTCTCCGCATACGAGGCGGCGGGCAAGATCACGTGCGCGTGCTCGGCAGTCTCATTATAGAGAATATCCTGCACCACCAGGAAGTCGAGCTTCGACAGAGCGGCTTTCACCCTGGCCGCGTCGGGGTTATCGCTCCCCAGCACCGGGTTCGACCCCACCACCCACAACGCCTTGATATCGCCATTCTCGATGGCCTCAAGCATATTGCCCAGGCTCAAGCCAGGCTCAGAGGGCACTTCCTGGCTGGCCCTATCCGGGTCGAGCGTCCATAGCTCCTCAAGCTCGCGGGCGTTATCCGCGTTCACCGGGCGGTAGCCTGGGAACATGCCGGGCTGGCAGCCCATGTCGTTCGCGCCCATGCAGTTGCTGTCCGACACCATCGGGTTCACGCCCGCGCCATCGCGCCCTATGTTGCCGGTCAACAGAGCAAGGTTGGTCAACTGCGCGACGGCGGCGGCGGTCAGGGTGTATGGGCCAGACGCCGGGAAGACGATGGTGGCGGGCGGGAAGGCGTCCTCGCCGCGCTTCGTGCCGTGGTTCTTGATCGCGTCCGTGTAGTTCGGCTCGGTCTTGCCGTTCTTCGCGACCGGCAGGTTGCTTGGATGGGTGGCCCCCGGCAGATTCACCGGCCCTACATCCTTGCCGCCCGTGGCATAGATATATGCGGCGGCGACGATGTTGCTCACCGGCACGCCCGTGACCTGGCTCACGCTCTCCAACGAGAAGTCGTTGCCGGCCAGCGCCTTCAAGAAAGCGGCCCCGTTCTCGGTCTTGCCATCCACGTAAGCCTGGTCCACCAACCCGGCGTCCAGGATCACGCGCGCGATCCCGCCCAGCAGCGCCTCTTCGGTGCCGGCCCTGGGCGCAACCCACAGTGTGGCCCACTCGCACATCCTCTGCCAGCGCGGGCTGATCACCACCACCTGCTTGTTGGTCAAGCGAATCATGCGCTGTAATTGGTAGGCATAGACCGGGTGCGTCTCGTAGATGCTATCGCCGACCAGGAGCACGGCCCCCGCCTTCTGGCGCGTGTCGATCAGGTTGTTGGTCTGGGCAGGGTAGCCAAGCATGTCGGCCAATACCTGCAAGGCTTCGCTTTCCTGCGCGCGCCCGTCATAGTCAATGTTGTTCGTGC
The DNA here is from genome assembly GCA_049580985.1 of Chloroflexia bacterium. GTDB lineage: Bacteria > Chloroflexota > Chloroflexia > QHBQ01 > JADMIH01 > JADMIH01. The sequence goes on along the minus strand of JBAURA010000063.1, from coordinate 4,674 downwards.
CCACTCCGAGGCGCGCTACCTTCTGCAACAGGTAATTCTCCTCGTTCGTCAGCTTGGACGAGGCTACCACGCCTACCGCGCCCCGGTACTCCTTCAGCCTGGAAGCCACCAGGTCGAGGGCGTCGTCCCACGTGCTCTGCGCCAGCCTGCCGTTATTCCGCACCAGAGGGGTCGAGAGGCGGTCATTCGAGTTCACGAAGTCCTGGGCGAACCTGCCCTTGACGCAAGTCACCCCGTCGTTCACCCCCAGCGAATCGTCCGAGCGCACCTCGAACACCCGGTTGCGGGTCGTGCCTAGCTTGATCGTGCAGCCCACGGAGCAGTAGGTGCAGGTGGTCTCGGTCTTGCGCTGCCACCAATGGTGCTCCAGTTGCAGGTTGATGCGGCTGGAGAGCGCGCCGACCGGGCACACCTCTATGCACATTCCGCAGGAGGTGCAGGGCGTATCGAGCAGCGACTTGCCGAAAGGCGCGTCGATCAGCGACTCTACACCGCGCTCCACAAAGGCCAGCGCCACCGCGCCCACTACCTCGTCGCACTCTCGCACGCACCGCCCGCAGAACACACACCTGTCGCGGTCGATGTCCACGGCGGGCGACAGCCTTTCGTCGGGCCGCATGATCTTGGGCCGCGCGTTGTCCGTGCCCGTCACTCCATATTCGTAGCCGTAGTCCTGGAGGCGGCAGTCGCCGTTGGCCTCGCATATCGGGCAGTCTATAGGGTGGTCGGTGTCGAGCGCCTCCATAACCATGTTGCGCTGTTGCCACACCCGGTCGTTGATAGTGCGCACTTCCATGCCTTCGGTGGCGGGCGTCGAGCAGGAAGTAACTAGCTCGAACCCCTTGCGCCCCGACACTTCCACGACGCACATCCTGCAAGCGCCGAACGCCCGCAGCCCCGGCAGGTAGCAGAAATTCGGGATCTCAATCCCGATCAGGCGGCAGGCGTCCCATACGTACGTGCCGTCGGGGACCTGGATCTTCGTGCCGTCTATATTGACTGTGATCATCTTGGCTGCTGCCATGTTCGCTCCTGATTATCTATGTGTGTAAAGGTGTTGTTACTTTATTTTCGTCTCCGTATTCTTGTCTGCCACCACTCATAACATTTACCATCGACCTCCCAACCCTCTCTGACCAATCTTTCAAGGATACGCTCGTGGGTTGCTACGATACGGGCCATTTTCTTCGTAGCGTTTGGGTTCACGCCAACCATGTAACTCTCATGAATACCTACAAATTCCTCTGACTCTCCAATATCTGGCTGTGTGCAGAACTTGGCTCTAATACTCCACAAGCCTATCTTTCTAGAATAATAGATCGTACTCCTTATCCATCGTGGCTTTTCAATACGCCTTCTAAATCTGTCGTTCCACCAGTCCGACCCTCGACCGTAGGACTCCCAACCATCTTTGCTCAGATCTGCAATCAGCGCCCTGTGTGCAACACGACTATCATTCTCATTCTCAAAGATTAAGGAATTCCGGTAGATTGGCCATTCGCCAGCATTATATTCTCCTTCTTGGGCCTCTTCGTCGTCTGGTTCATCTGCCCAACTCCAATCCCTTTCAGAAAACCAGTTACTCCGATCCAAGATGATCTATTCGATCTCCTCGATCTCTTCTTCTGATAGGCCTTCATAGAAGTTGAACAAAAGGTCAAGCGAAGATATGGTCTCTATCGTGAGCCCTACCAACTGCTTTTCCGGAAGCGGAGTTTCAAGTGGCCCTATCGGGCGAAAGACGCCGTTCTCGTAGGTTGCATATACTGTCTGTTTGGTCTGATTGTCTTCCTTGTCCTTTCTCCTTTCAAACTATGACCAATTTGCCAGCAACACCAAATTCGGAAACGCAGCACCGATAGAGTTATACAACTTCCCGTCTGCCGTCACTATCGGACATTGCTCTTGCAAGCTCAATGCCAGGTACATCGAATCGTACATGCTTTGCTTGTGGGCTACAGCCAAACGAAGCGAGTCTATAAACAGAGTGCGACCTGATACTACTTCCATTTCGAGGTCGGTGGCAATGAAGATGTCAGCAACTAACTGAGCATCTGTCGGCGTCAACGCGCTACGACTCGATTTCTTCCAGATGATATTGCCAACCTCCGCATATATCAATTCAGGCACAACCAGCGTGTAATCGCCATTCGCTATCTGATCTAACAACACCTGGGCTTGCTCGCTGTCCTCCTCATCTACGAACCATTTTATTAGGACGCTGCTGTCCGCAACGATTTTGCCCATCTCTTACCTTGCTCTATCTTCCCTGATTAGCTCAACACTGTTCTCCATCCGCCCGTACTTTGCCTTCATATAGACGTACACTTCTTTTATTCGGCGGGCGGCCTCACGGCGGCGATATGAGCCTTCCACTTCGCTGATTTCCACGATTACGCGCTCGGCACCGCCCAAGCCCGTGCGAGCGGCAATTTCCTCCAACTCCCTATATAACTCGTCATCAAGCGGAATCAACTTGCCCATAATCCGTTTCCTTTGTACGATCCTTGTCTTCCCGATTCTCTTCTCTAAATCGCCATAAAGCTTCCCGCAACCACTTCTCGAAAACCTCTTCGATTGACTTACCGGTACGATGGGCTTCCTGTTCCATCTTGGTGTATAACTCATCTGGAACTGTGACACTTCGACTCACTGCTATGCCTCTCATCTTTCTGTCTACGACTTACCGTCGAACCGCCTTCCCCTCGGTGATCGCGGGCGCGCTCCCCTGCCCATTGCCAGGCGTGATAGCCCCAAACTGCCGCCTGTAACGCTCGCCTATACGCGCGGGCAGGTAGGTCTCCTCCAGCCAGGCGGGGGTGTGCTTCAAGCCCTTTTGCTCGCGCTCTACCAGCACGTCGCACTGGCCCGCGCGACAATGTTTGTCGTTGATGTGCTCCTCGAACTCGTCCAGGAAGTAGCGCAGGCCGCCCACCAGAGGCAAAGGCGCGGTCTGGCCCAACCCGCACAGCGACATCTCTATCACGTGGTCGCTCCACTTCTTCATCACCGCTATCTCTTCGGGACGGCTATTGCCCAACGCGATCCTGTCCGTCATGTGCAGCAGGTTCTTCGTCCCGATCCGGCATGGCACGCACTTGCCGCACGACTGGTAGCGATTGAACCGCCCGAAATAGCGGCTCATATCCACGATACAGGTCGTATCGTCGTACACCACGTACCCACCCGAACCCATCGTACCGCCGTACTTATCGAGCGAATCGAAGTCCATGATCAGGTCGAGATGCTCCTCCGGCAGGCACCCACCCGAAGGCCCTCCCGTCTGGATTGCCTTGAACGGACGCCCTCCCAGGCAGCCGCCGCCGCAAGTATACACCAGCTCGCGCATCGTCCTTCCCAGCGGCAATTCGTACATCCCTACCTGCTCCACCGAACCCATCAGCGTGAACAGCTTGGTGCCTTTGCTCTTCTCCGTGCCGATCCCGGCAAACCACTGGGGGCCGTTCACTATGATGTGGGGCACGCAGGCCATCGTCTCGACGTTGTTCACCACGGTAGGAAGGTTGAACAACCCCGCCTCCACCGAGCGCGGCGGCTTCGTGCGGGGCATGGCACGCTTCCCCTCTATACCGAACATCAGCGCCGACGCCTCACCCGATATATACGCCCCGCCTCCCATCTGCACGTCCACGTGGCACGAGAACTCGGACCCCATGATGTTGTCGCCCAGGAGTCCGGCCTCATACGCCTGCTGCACCGCCACCTTCGTCCTGTGGATCGCAAGCGGGTACTCGTCGCCCACGTATATATAGGACCAGGGCGTGCCCACCGCGAAGCACTGGATGATCATCCCCTCGAGCACTTCATGCGGGTCGCCTTCGAGCAGCCTGCGGTCCTTGAAGACGTTTGGCTCCCCCTCGTGCGCGTTGCAGATGACGTACTTGGGCGACTTGCGGGCCTTGCGCCCGCCGTCCCACTTCACGCCTGCCGGGAAGCCCGCCCCCCCGCGCCCGCGCAGCCCGGCGTCCGTCACTATCTTGATCAACTCTTCCTGGGTCATGCCCGACAGCACCCGCTTCAGGGCCTCGTACCCACCCCGCGCGATATAGTCGTCTATGCTCTCAGGGTCGATGTAGCCCAGGTTGCGCGACACCACCCGCTGCTGAAGCTTCCAGAAATCAAGCTCGCGCGCGGCAGGGATGCCCTTGAGGCCGATCTCCGCCCCATCCCATTCGTCGGTGCCATAGATACATACCGCCATATCCGAGCTTAAATCACCGTTACGTAGCACGCCCTCCAATAGCTCAGGCACCCTATCGAAGGTGACGTGAGCGTACGACACACGCGGCTGGCCCGGCAATATGATGTCCACCTGCGGCTCCAGGTAGTCCGTGCCCATAGGTCCAGCCCGGCGCACTATCGCCTGCACGTTGTTGCCGGCGAGCCACTTGCGTATCGTCTCAAACGTGCTGTCGGCCCCGTGCGCCACCGAAGACGATCCCCACGGCACCACGATTACGGGCACCTGGGCCGCCGTCATAGTCGCCTGCCAACGCTTGCGCGCCGCCGCCTGCCGAGCCTCGAACTGCTCGCGCGTGATCTGCGTGCGCCGCGTCACATCCATCGGGTAATAATGTGCTACTTCAGCCATCGCGCTCTCCACTCTGCTTTGCTTTGCTGACGGTGGACGGTGGACCGTAATCGCCTGTTTCA
>JBAURA010000062.1:0-5546 GCA_049580985.1 Chloroflexia bacterium | reverse complement strand
GCCTTCACTACCTCTTCGGCCTGGCCCACGATGCAATCGGCCAGGTCGCGGGCGACGTGCGGCACAGAGTCGACTTTGTACACAGCCATCATGTCGGCTGCCGAGTGCACCAGGTCGGTCACGTCGTCTATGGCGCTGTAGAGGGAGATGATGTCTTCCCGGTCGAGGGGAGTGACAAAGGACTTGTTGAGCTGGGCGTATATACGGTGGCCGATCTCGTCGCCGCGATGCTCCAAATCGTGCAGCCGCTTGACTGCTTCAGCCTGGTTTTGGAAGTTGTAGCACAGGTCGCGCAGTCCGTTGGCGGCTAGCAACGCGTTATTGGCGGCGTCTTCGAACCACTGAAAGAAGTTGCCGTCGTCCTTCTTCAGGAAGTCAAACAGGGCCATGGGGCGGGTACCTCTGTTAGTTTTGAGTTTTGAGTTTTGAGTTATTGAGGAGGTCTTATTGGCTCATAGGCTCGGCTACTCGGCTATTCGTGCTTCGACAGTACGGCTCGTTGCTCGTACATGCGGGCGTAATAGTCGGCGAACTCGCCCGACTTGATCTTCTTCCACCACCATTCGTTGTCGCGATACCAATCAACGGTGTCGGCGAGGCCCTGCTCGAAGGGAACCTGAGGCTCCCAACCCAGGGCGCGGATCTTGGTGGTGTCCACCGAGTAACGGCGGTCGTGGCCGGGGCGGTCCTGCACATAGTTGATCAGGGAGCGAGGCTTGCCAAGCCTGGAAAGGACGGAATAGGTCACTTCGATGTTCGGGTGCTCGTTGCCGCCTCCCACGTTATATATCTCTCCTAGCTTACCCTCGTGCAGAACGAGGTCTATGCCCGCGCTGTGGTCGAGCACGTGCATCCAGTCGCGTACGTACATGCCGTCGCCGTACATCGGCACGGGCTTGTCTTCGATGGCGTTGGTGATGAAGAGGGGCAGCATCTTTTCCGGGTACTGGTACGGCCCGTAGGTATTGGAGCCACGGGTTACGAGGGTGGGCGTATTGTACGTGACGTAGTATGCCTGCGCGAGTAGCTCCCCACCTGCTTTGGAGGCCGAATAGGGCGAGCGCGGTTGGAGCAGGTCGGTCTCCTTGGAGGATCCTTCTAGCACCGCGCCGTATACCTCGTCGGTGGACACCTGCAAGAAGCGCTCAAGGCCGAACTTGCGAGTGGCCTCAAGGAGTACGTACACGCCATGCACGTCGGTTTGGATGAAGCCCCCCGGCTCCTCTATGGAGCGGTCTACGTGCGACTCGGCGGCGAAGTTTACGATGGTGTCGATAGCGTGAGACTGGACGGTCTCATCTACCTTCTCGGCATCCGCGATGTCGCCCTGGACGAAGCTGAATCGCGGCTCGTCGTGCAAGTCCTGTAAATTGTCAGGATTGCCCGCGTACGTAAGCTTGTCGTACACGACGACGTGATAATCGGGGTACTTCTTGAGGACCATACGGGCGAAGTTGCTGCCGATGAACCCGGCCCCGCCCGTGACCATTAGCTTTTGCAAGTGTGGATCCCTTTCTGATACGTGATACGTGAGGGCGATAGACGATGGACGATAGACGATGGACGAAATAAGCAGTACGCAGTACGCAGTAAGTCACGTATCACGTATCACTTCTCCTTCTCCCATGCTTCTATCAACTGCCAGACCTGGGCTATGTGCTCGTTGTAGTGATCGGTCAGCCAGGCTAGCAGGTCGGCGGCGCTGGTGGGGAATGGATCTTCGGAAGAGGGGTAGTGCACGGGCGCTTTCTGGGCGTACTCCTTGTGGGCCATCTCGCGCAGCCTGGAGGCCAGGCGGTCGTGCGCCTGCTCCAACTCTTCGATGATAGCGGCTTGGCCTTCGCCGCCGGCGTAGAGAGCCTGCATCCGCGTGGCGAAGTCACCCATCGCCTGGCGCGATTCTCCTTCGAACGGGCGCGCAAGGCCCCAGCCCAGGTCGGACATCGCTTCAAGAACGACAGCGTACATATTGATCTGATTGAGCACGTGCGGCAGCAGATCGCCGATTGAGTAATCGTCGCCTTCAGGCTTGTAGGAGAGCGCTTTGTCGGAGACCTGCGCGAAAGCCCGCACGAAGTCATCCCTCGCGTGGTCAAAGTTCGCCAGCGCGGTCTCGCGGTCTATTATGCTGTCGCTGAGCTCGTCCAAAGGGTATCCTCGGTTGTCGGTTGTCGGTTGTCGGTTGTCGGTTGTCGGTTGTCGGTTGATTCATCCCCTCTATATGCTATATGGCATTAGTCATCGAAAACTGGACTCTTTTTCGTATACCTTTTGGGCAGTCTTTTTGTGCAATTTTCCGGCGACAATCAACCGACTACCGGCGACTGACGACTGACAACTAACAACCGACAACCTCCTACGCTACAGCACCCCCACGTTGCTATTATCGCCTAATAGCATCTTGTATGCCTTCGGTTTGATGGGGGAGCGGGCTATCTCGACATTTCTGCCTATCAGGCTGTCGGCGAGCCTGCCTGGGAGGTCTATCACCCGGCTGTTCTCCAGGATGATCGAGTGCTCGATTTCGCTGTCAGTGACCGTGCAGCCGTAGTTGATGGCGGTATAGGGGCCGATATAGGAGTTGATGATACGGGTGTCGGCGCCTATTATTACAGGCCCCCTGATCCTGGAGTTGATTATCTCGGCCCCCTGCTCGATCACTACCTTGCCCTGGATCGTGCTATCGGCGTCCACAAACCCCTCGATGCCGGGCGCGAGTTTGTCGAGCACGAGGTGGTTTACCTGGAGCATATCTTCCAGCTTGCCGGTGTCAATCCACCAGCCTTCCAGGACGTGGGGATGGACGTGGTAGCCGTGGTCAAGGAGGTACTGGATGGCGTCGGTGATCTCGTACTCGTTGCGCCAGGAGGGTTTGATGTTGTGGACGGCCTCGAAGATGTGGTGGTTGAACATGTAGATGCCGACCAGGGCCAGGTCGCTGACGAAGTGCTGAGGCTTCTCCACCAGGCGTTGGACGCGGCCATCGTCGGCCAACTCTGCTACGCCGTACTGTTGCGGATTCTTGACCTTCTTGAGGAGCACCTGGCAGTCCCAGCCCCCCTCGCGATAAGCCTCGACGAAGGGGGCTATGCGGTCTTCGAGCATGTTGTCGCCCAGGTACATGACAAAGGGGTCTTTGCCGAGGTAGTCTTCGGCCACCATTACGGCGTGGGCGAGGCCCAGCGGCTCAGGCTGCTCGATGTAGGTGATGCGCACGCCCCAGCGGTCGCCGTTGCCCACGGCTGACCTGATCTCGGCGCGGGTATCACCGACGATGATTCCTATGTCGGTGATGCCGGAGTTTACCAGGTCTTCAATCGTGTAAAAGAGGACCGGCTTATTAGCCACGGGCACTAATTGTTTGGCGCTGGTGTACGTGATCGGGCGGAGCCGCGTGCCCTTGCCGCCGCTGAGAATGAGTCCTTTCACTGACCCTCCCACCTCAAACCTCAAAGTTTTTCCACGAAAGAATAGCACAAGGGGGGGACGGTGTCAAAGACGCACGGTGGACGGTAGACTGTTGTCAGTTGTTGGTTGTCGGTAGTTGGTGGAGTTACGGTTCGTCCACCGTCCACCGTCCACCGTCCACCGTCCACCGTCGTCTAGCGCAAGCTGTCGAGCGCAAGCGCGACCGCGCCCATCACTGTGGCTTCGTCTCCTAGTTCGGCGGGCACTATAGTCACGCCGTCGGCGGATACAGACATGGCGGATTGGAGGGCAAGGTCTGAGATGCGCGGGATCAGTGGGCCGGCGTGGCGGGCCACACTGCCGCCTATCACTACCAGGTTGGGGTTGATCTGCGTGATCAGGTTGGCGACCGTCACACCCAGGAGCGCTACTACTTCGTCAAGTAAGGGTTGTAGAGCGGAGTTGGGATCTGGCTGGGCGAACAAGGCTTCTATATCGGCGGGGGCCTCCCCCTCGCCGAGGAGCGTGCGCGCCCTGGTGATCAGGGCCGTACCCCGGATGTAGGCTTCCAGGTGACCTTTGCCCCCGCAACGGCAGGGGAGAGCGTCGTCGCCGGTACGCACGACGGTGTGGCCGACCTCCCCGGCTATGGTAGATGCGCCACGCAGAAGCTTGCCGCCGGTGACGATCCCACCGCCCACGCCGGTGCTCCAGTGGACGTAGACCATGTCGCACTCGGCGGTGTCGCGGCCCGCTCCGAACCATACCTCGCCCAGGGCGGCCAGGCGGGCGTCGTTTTCGAGGAAGGTGGGCACGTCCAGCCCGCTCTCCAGCTTCTGGGCGAGCGGGAAGCCCTCCCAGCCTGGGGCGTCGTGGTGCATGCGCACGTGACCCCGCAGGGCGTCCACCGGCCCGCCGAAGCCCACCGCCGCGCGTAATACCTCGCGGGGTTTGACGTGATGCTCTTTGAGGAGGGCGCGCATCATGCCCAGGACCCGCTCAACCACCTGGTCGGGGGCTGTGCTGGCCTCCTCGCTCGCGGGGCGGTGGGCCTCCCCCGAGCGGCCCACTATGTTGCCGCTCAGGTCGGCCAGCACTACCCGCTCGCCATCGCCGCTGATGTCTACCCCAAAGACGTAGCCCTTCTGGGCGAGAACGCCGGACCACTCAAGGGGCTGCGGGATAGAGTGCGCGTGGACGCCAGGCCGTGCCTCGGTGACTTGAGGCTCGGCTAGCATGACGCGTCCTGTCGCTCCTTTGTTCATGGCACTCCCCTTTCGTGTATGTGAGTTACTGCGTATTGCGTATTGTGTATTCTGTGGCCTTATTATAGTTCTAAGGGGATCATGCGGGCAATATGATGATCCTTGCATCGAAATGCGGTTTGCTGCGTATAATAGCATGTGGCCTTATTTGGGGCTGACCGGGTATAGATTATGCTATACTCTTATTAACGATGGTAGGCGGGTCTTACATTCCTTTTGAGAGCATAGGATCAGACTGAGTAAATATGGCTGATACTAAGAACGAACAGCAGATGGCCGGAGTAGAGGCGGATAACGGAGCAGCCGGAGCCGCGCGCAATGGTCACGGCAACAGCTCGATATATGGCGAGCCGGTGGCGCAAGCCCCGGACGCGGCGAACGGCTACCCCGACAATGGCACACACGAGGTAGACGGTAGCGGCAGCACCGTCGATCTTGGGCGGGTGGGCGGCGTGCGTCCTATTAGAGTGCGGGTGGGCAACACCGGCTATAGCAATGGTCACGCCAACGGCAACGGCCACAATAGCACAGGCACGCTCAATGGCACGGGCAAGCTCGATATTACCTCTGCCACGCGCAACGGCAACGGGCACGCAAACGGCAACGGGCACGCAAACGGCAACGGGCAGAAAGCGCGCATCGATTTCGATACGAAGGATATAGTCACAAACGGGACGGTAGCGCGTGCTACCGCGCCCCTCCGCGAGTCGGACCTGGCGGGCCTCAGGCTCAGGCTGAAGACACAGGAGTGGCCGGTCTTGCCATCGACCCCAGGCAGGGGCCGGCGCAGGCAGTCGGGCAAGCGCCCTCTGCCGCCGTTCCTGATGCGCCACCGCCAGTTGCGCTCACGCTCACGGGTGGGCAATGTGCGGG
>JBAURA010000061.1:0-2305 GCA_049580985.1 Chloroflexia bacterium | reverse complement strand
TAGGGGATTAGGGGATTAGGGGATTAAGGGGTTATGAATAAGAGTTCTCAAACCTAACCTCACATGGAATTCCTTTAAGTGTGAGGTTAGGTTCCCACGCACGAGAATCTGATCTGCGTACTTAAGGGAATTCCATAAGCAGATCAGATCTTAAGACACATCTTCACTTCTCTGTTAATCCCTTAATCCCTTAATCCCTTAATCCCTTAATTTGGACTTGACGCTTTGGTAGCCCTTGTGTTACAGTAACCCTATGGTTACCAATGAACCATACGGTGATCGCGTGATGGATGCGCTGGGGCATAGGACGCGGCGAGACATCCTGGCTTTACTGAGAGAAGCGCCCATGCCGGTGGGAGAGATCGCGGAACGGCTGCCTGTCAGCCGCCCTGCCGTCTCGAAGCACCTGCGCCTCCTGGAAAGCGCCGGGCTGGTCGAATACACGTCGAGCGGCACTCGCAACATCTTCCGGCTGAGTCCGGGAGGCTTCCAGGCCGCGCGCTCCTACCTGGAAGGCTTCTGGGACGAAGCGTTAGCCAATTTTCGCCGCGTTGCCGAAGACGAGGCGGCGAGGGAACGATGAGCGTATCCGGCCCGACCGATGCTATCAAGAAGTCTATCGTCGTGCGTTGCGACGTAGACAGGGCCTTTCGCACCTGGACCGAACAGATCCACGCATGGTGGCCGAGGGGGCACTCGCGCAGTGGAGACCCAAGCACTACAGTTTGTCTGGAGCGCCGGGTAGGTGGCCGCCTGTACGAGCGCACGCCCAACGGCACGGAATACGACTGGGGCCGTGTCATCGCGTGGGACCCGCCCCGCCACTTTGCCTACCACTGGTTCCTGGGGAGCGGCCCCGAACAGCCGACGCGAGTGGACGTACACTTTGTCGCACAGGAGATGGGCGGCACGCGGGTTGACGTCAGCCACCGTGGCCCCGAATTCATCGGCGAGACGTGGGCACGCAACAGCGCCCGTTATGACGCGGCCTGGGAAGTTGTGCTGCCAGCTTATGCCGCCCTATGCGCCAATATCCTTGAGGAGGAGACGAGCGAATGAAAGAGTACACCGCCACCGGCACGATCAACGCCACCCCCGAAGTCATCTGGGCGATCCTGACCAATGCCGCCGGCTACCCGGAGTGGGACCCAAGCGCGGAGAGGATCGAAGGCCGGATCGCAGCGGGCGAGACGATCAAGGCGTATACGAAGCTGGCCCCGGGGCGAGCCTTCCCGGCCAAGATCACTGTGTTCGAGCCTGGCAAGAAGATGATGTGGGTGGGCGGGATGCCCCTCGGCCTGTTCAAGGGCGTGCGCACTTTCACCCTGACGCCGAAAGGCAACAACTCGATTGAGTTCACCATCCGCGAGGTGTTCAGCGGGCCGCTACTCCCCCTCTTTGGAGGCTCACTTCCCGATATGACGGAGCCGTTCAAGCAATTCGTGGCCGGGCTGAAAGCACGCGCCGAAGGCACGAGCTAACGAGAGCATTATCTGTGGGTGGGAAACTGGCCCCCGCCTCCAGGAAGGCCACGAGCGGCGACATGAGCCAATTGACGCAACCGTCCGATCTGGACGTGCCTGCTCAATAACTCAAGCCGATTTTCCTCTGTTATTATCCCTTGCCCGACAATACCGGCCACCCTCGGCGTCGGGCTTCTTCGGCAAGCCTCTCGTCAGGGTCAACAGCGTGAGGGTGGCCGAAGAGTTGGAGGAAGGGGATGTCGTTGGCGGTGTCGCCGTAGGCGTAGCATTGGGCGGGGTCGAAGCCCATCTCCTTGCAAATAGCAAGCGCGCGGGCGGCTTTCCCCTCGCCCTGTAAGGCGGGGCCGTCAAGTTGCGCCAGGTACACGCAATCGTGCGCCACATAGCGCGTGCCCTCGCCCTTGCCGCCTAGCTCCTCGCCGATGCGGACGATCAATTCGTGGAGTCCGGCGCTGAGGAGGAAGAGCGGCATCCCCTCGCGCTGGTGGGCCTGGAGGCGTTGGAGCGTACCCGCCTTCACCCGCGACATCGCCTCCGGCAGCACGGCCTCTACAAGCTTGTCCACGTTAGCCGCCTTCTGTCCCGACATGGCGCGCTTGATCGCCGCCAATCGCACCGCCTGCTTCAACTTGCCCGGCGCGACCTTACCCAGTACTCCAAAGAAATAGAATTGCGCCTTCTGCCAGGGCGAGAAGAAGCCCATCTTATTCCCCGCAGCCAGCGACATCCGGGGCAGATTGCCGTCGATGAGCGTGCCCTCCACGTCAGAGAAAACGGCTGATTTCGGGTTTGGGATTGCGGGTTGCGGAGTGGTCATGGGG
>JBAURA010000060.1:0-3541 GCA_049580985.1 Chloroflexia bacterium | reverse complement strand
GGCATGCCTCGCCCCTACAACCGACAATCCATTACCTGATGAAAATGGTGAATTTTCATAAACCCCCCTACCAGCGCTTGCCACTCAGTTTTGTATGCATTCGTAATTCGTAAAATACGCTCTATGCCCCTCCTACCAGTACCCTGTTGATCGCCTGCTCCCACTCACCCATCATTTCACGATAGTGCGCTTCCGTAAAATGCGCCATGTAGTGCGCGCCTTGCTCCGAGAGAGCCGTGAGCGCATAGGTCACGCGAGCCACCGACCACCCCTCGTGCCCTCGATCGGGGTCAACCGACACCCGGATGCGCGTCACGCGGTCATCGTGCCGGAAGGTCGTATACTCCACGTAGCGTCCTGCCGCGTCGTGCCTGCTCACCACCCACACTGCCTCCGCGCCGCCGTGCTGCGTGCGGAAGACCGCCCCCTCTCGCGCCTCCACAGCCGGTGGGTAGACCGGCTCAGGCTCCCAACCTTCAGCCCACTCTCGCTCGCGGTCGGGTCCGAACAGGGGAAATACCGCATCGGGCGCGCCTTGCAAAGTGAGCGTGCCGCTTCTCTCTACGTGATCCTGGCGAGTCATTTGCATCGTCTCCTTTATCATAAAGAAAAGCCGCACCCTGCGGCGCGGCAATTTGACCTATATTAAACAGCGAACCCAGACAGTCCACGAATGGATCATCTGGGTCTCTGTTCCTCCGTTGTTTCCGGCGAACCTTCAACATCGGAGTGAACTGAGTATACGAGCCGTACCCACTCTGGTCAATAGGCAAGGCGCAAAGTTTTCCACATCCACCTGGATGTTGGAAGGGCCGCTATCTACCGGCGAACCAGCCTGCGGGCGGCGAACAGGGCCACCAGGCCAAGCAACGCGCCAGGGGCAAGCTCCACCAGTTTAGTGCGCACACCGCGCTGCCCGCCCGTGCTGGTATAAGTCTCTTTACCCATCGGCCTGTCCAGGTTGTCTTCCCCACGTGGCGATGCCGGCTCCTCTATCTTGAGCAAGGCAGGCCGTCCCACCAGCCCCATCACCTTGTCGAGCACGCCCGGCATGAGGGTGTTGCTTACGGCCATCAACAGCCCGGCCTTGCCCGCGTACATCTCCCGCCTGGGCTTCTCGGCACACTGCGCGATGGCGTTCGCTACTTCCTCCGGGGGGTAAATGGGCGGCGCGCCCTTCGCGGCCACGCCCTCCTTGCTCCTGGCGTGCTCGTACAAGGGTGTGTCGATGGTGGCGGGCATAATGGTGCAGATGTGGATGTTAGGGTCCTTGATCTCGGCTCGCAACCCCTCAAAGAAGCCGTTCAGCGCCCACTTGGAGGCCGAGTAGTACGACATGAGCGGGAAGGCCCGCCTGGCGGTCACCGACGTGACGTTGATAATCGTGCCGTACCCCTGCTCGCGCATGATGGGCAGCACTGCCTTCACCCCGTGCACCTCACCCCAGAAGTTGACGTTGAACAGCCTGCGGGCCTCGTCCAGGTCGGTGTGCTCGAACTCGCCGACCAGCAGCACGCCCGCGTTGTTCACCCAGGTGTCGATGCGCCCGTATTTTTCGCCAGCTAAAGAAGCCAACGCCTGCACATCGTCCCACACCGAGACGTCGGTGGGTATGGAGGTGGCTTCGCCGCCCGCGCTATTGATCTCCTCCACCAACTCGTCCAGGGCCTCTTCCTTCCTGGCCGCTACGACAACCTTCGCGCCTTCCCGCGACATACGCAATGCAGTCTCGCGCCCGATGCCGGATGAAGCGCCGGTTATCACCACCACCTGTTCATACAATGGCCTTACCATAAAGATCATTCCCTTTCTGCTAGATCGAAAACTATAACGTCGATTTGTGGGGTGAAGCAAGGCGTATGCCAATAGGGCTACCGGCTACCATCCACGGAATACGTAGAGTGCATGATTGCGCGGGGGCGTGAGCGCAGGTATAATAAGCATGGGCATGCCCGGCCCTGGCAGCCTCAGTCGAAAGCGGCTTTCTCCAACTGCGCTATCCTTGCTGTTCCCATCCCCTTTATCCTCCCAGAAATGGATTTGATATGTCTGAGCTATCTCCCTGGCAGGTAGTGTTACTTGCCGTCCTTTCTTTGCTTGGGTTGGGCACCGTTGCGAGCGTCCTGCCGTCAGCCGCCTGGAGCCGGCCCGCGAGCGTTCACAGCGAAGCCGTGATAGGCGAACCCGCCAGGGCCGTGGGCGCGTTGCCGGTGGCAGCGCCTACTACAACGCAGGTGGCTCGGGCATTCCGCGTAGGCTTGCAGATTGGGCACTATAAAAACAATGAATTGCCGGCGGCGCTGGACGACCTGAGAGGCAGCACAGGCACGGCGGGCGGCGGGCGCACAGAGGTTGACCTCAATTACGACGTGGCGAACCGCGTGGCGAAGCTGTTGCGGGCGCAAGGTGTGACGGTGGAACTGCTGCCGGCGACCGTGCCCAGCGGGTATTCCGCCGACGCCTTTATTGCGATCCACGCCGACGGGTCTTCTTCGTCCGGGCCACGAGGCTACAAGATCAGCACGCGCTGGAGTAGTTCGGTGGCGGTGCAGGACGGTATGCTCGTGGACACTATCACCGACGCCTACAGGAAGGCGACTGGGCTGCCGGAGGACGGTAACGTCACCCGGAATATGCGCGGGTATTACGCGTATTCGCCTCGCAGGCTCAACTGGCGCACGTCCAACTTCACACCCGGCGCTATCGTGGAGATGGGCTTTATGACGAACGCCGCCGACCGCGCGGTGATGTTCAACAAGACCGACACGGTGGCCCAGGGCATCACGAACGGGGTGATGGACTTCCTACGAGCCGCCTATGGACCGCGCCCGGTGGGGAACGCTTACGGCTACGGATATGGCATCGTGGACGACAAGCTGATACCGGATAACGCGCCTACTCCTACCCGCGTGCCGGGTTCGAGCACGGGCAGCAGGCCGCCGGGGTCGTCCGCGCCCCAGGCAGGCAACTGGCAGGTGGTGTTCATGGGCAAAGCGCAGACGACCGTCTACACGGAGAGGGGTAGCGGCGTGGTGGTGGGCACGGTGAAGCGGGGGCAGGTGCTGAAAGCGACGCTCCGCCAGGGCGACTATTATTACGTAACGCTCCCCGGCGGCAAGCAGGGGTGGGTGCACCGCAACGCGGTTGTGGTGCAGACGTAATCTGTGCCATGACAACTGAATAGAACTTATCTACCCTCGACAGACCGTTGTATAATCATCCTATGCAACGGTCTGTGTGATCGTGCGTATCTTATAGTAGAGGTCGTCCTATTTTCTTTTTGTCAGGAGGGAGACATGGCATCGCAGAATCAAGACAAAGTGCTGGTCGATTGCCCGCATTGCGGCTTCAAGTGTACTGTTGCCGTACCCACGGACAGTGATGCAAGCACAATTGGCATGGTAGTTCTCGGTGGCGATTTCCTGGGAAATATACTGAGAAGGGTAGGCAGAATCTTCAAGGATCAAGACAAAGAGGAGCTTGAGGCAAACAAAGGTTGGAAAGTCAAGAAATGCCCTAACTGCGGACGGAACTTTGAGTA
>JBAURA010000059.1:0-4029 GCA_049580985.1 Chloroflexia bacterium | reverse complement strand
GCGTTATTGCGAACACGCCTGCGGTGTTGATGTAGCTTTGGCCGGTGGCGGTGTAGACTGCAGCCCCAGGTATGAAGTAGGTGCCGGACACCACGCTGGTGTAGAAGTAGACGTTGAAGGAGGCAGCGGGGCCTGGGCCGTTGAAGTACAGACCCTGGGCATCGACCTGGTTGACGTTCCAGGTGGCACCGGCAGGGACTATGAAGTCGTCGGCGGTCTGGTTATCGAAGGCATTATTGGCAGTCTCGAAGTCCTGGGAGTTGGTCGAGAAGGTGCCAGGGCTATTCAGTTGGTCATACAGTATTACCTGGCCACCCACGCACGCTGTGGCTGTGGCGGTCGATGTGCCTACACCCACCGTGTTCGTGCGCGTCGAGGTAGGTAGCACTACTGTGTTCGTGCTTGTTGGTACCGCTACACTAGGTGTAGGAGTTGTAGGGCACTGCCCCCCGCCCACTTTATAAATGTGCAGGTTGTAGATGCCCAGGTCGTCCTCGACCGGTGTGCTCGGGTCGAACTTGATCCTCACCGAGAAGGTAGTCGAGATAGCCGAGGTGTTTGTGTACACCAGGGCCTCGGAGAGCAACCCACCGTTCCCTCCCTGGCTGTCGCTGTCTACCGCTACTATCTGCGTGCCCAGCGTATCCAACAGGTCGAAGTTGGGGTTGAACTGGTTTACCCTCGAAAGGTTGGTCCCGTTTCTATCCGGGTCTCCGTCCACCTGGATCACCACCACGTCGTTCTGAGCCAGCGTGAAGGTGTAGTAGTCCAGGTCCGTACTGATAGGGATAGAGCCTGTGACTACCGACCCAAAGGAGTACAGGTTGGCCGTAGCCAGCGTGTCGTTAGGCTCTACCTCCGGTACTGTGCCCGGGGCAGAGCGATTGATGTAGAGGGAGTAGGGGGACATGATGGTAGCCCCACCGAACTGCCTCACACCTATATAGTAGGTGCCAGTCTGGGTGATCACCCCACCGGCTATGGCAGATGAGAGTGTAGACTGGAAGCCGTTATCATCGTCAAGCTGTATCACAGTCCCCGCCGAGTTGAGCAGGGTAAGGATAGAGTCTGTGGAGGGTGAGGCGTTGGAGGTGTTGATGTAAGCCCATACCCTATCACCTGTGGTAGCGGTGAAGGAGAAGAAGTCTTGGTCGCCGGCAGGAGTAATGCCACCCCGCACCTCGGCTCCCACTACGTATGGGACAACGATAGCGTTAGCCATGGTGAATGGGTTATTGGGCTCTATCTCCTGGAACGGCACGGAAGGTGGGCAGATGGTGGCTGTAGCCGATGCCACTGCTGCCGTGTTGGTCGCCGTGTTCGTGCGTGTGTTGGTCGGCAGCCCCGCCGTGTTAGTGGGTGAGTTGGTCCGGGTGTTGGTGGGCGGCAGCGACGTGTTCGTTGACGTGGCTGGTAGCGACGTGCTTGTCGACGTTGGAGGAAGGGGCGTGTTGGTAGCGCACGGCGGGCCGGCCGTCCTCCACAGATGCAGGTTGTAGCTACCTGTGGTCGGTCCGCTTACGTCCGAGCTCATCCGCACGTAGTATGTGCCGGCTGCGCCGAACGTGAACGCATGAGCCTCCGACCGCAGGTCCCCAAGCGTGCTGTCGCTGTCCACTGCGACCAGTTGCACCCCTGCCGAGTCGAGTATCTGGAAGTTCGGGTTGTACTGCACCCCGTCTCGCTCAGGGTCGCCGTCGGCCTGGAAGATGATGCGGTCACCGGCAGTCGCCGTGAACCCGTATACGTCCAGGTCTGTCGTTGCCAATATCGTGCCGGTGATCAGGTCGCCAACGGTCACCATATTGGCTTGCGTGTACACGTCGTTCGGCTCGACCTCCGTCACATTGGGCTGTGAGCCTGTGCGGTCGATGAACAGCAGGTACGGTGTCACCGTGCCGTCGTTGTTGAACTCGTTCAATCGGAAGTATATAGCCCCCGTCGTGGTTATCGGCGCGCCGGATATATTGGACGAGGCAGCGGTTTGCGAGCCGTTGTCGTCGTCAAACTGGATCGTGTTGCTCAATGCATTGAGCATGCGTAGCTCGGTGTCGGCGCCAGAGGTGGATGAGCCTGTGAACAGGTAGGCCCAGATCTTGTCACCCGCGACCGCGGTGTTGCCTCTGTAGTAGTCGATATCGCCCGCCGGCTGGATAAAGCCGCGTACCTCCAGGTTGTTCAGAGTGGGCAACACCTGAGCCGTGGTAAAGGTGTTGTTCGGCTCTAGCTCAGGCTGGAACGTGTTGCACACGGGAGTGGGCGTGGCGGTAGCCGTCGGCGACGGGGTGGGGCCACAAAAGTCCTCGCCCACCCGCCAGATGTGCAGGTTGTAAGAGCCTGTGGCAGTGCCGCCTCCATCATTGTCTGTCCTCACCCTCAAGAGCAGGGTGGATGTGGGCGGCCCGCCGGTGTCGATGAAGAAGGCGGCGTTCTCCGAGTTGATTTCCCTGACATCGAACTGGCTGTCGCTGTCTACGGTCACCAGCACGGCACCCGCGGCGTTCATCAGGTCGAAGTTAGGGTCGAACTCCACCCCGTCCCGCTCTGGGTCGCCGTCCACCTGGAACACGTACCTGTCGTCGTCGTTGAACTCGAACGAGTACACGTCCAGGTCGGCGGTGGTAGCTATGGTACCCGTGACCACCGAACCCACAACGTAGGGGTTGGTCTGGGTGAAGCTATTGTTAGGCTCCACCTCCGGTATGGCTGCGGTTGAGGTGCGGTCAATGAACAGCGTATAAGGCGCGATAGTAGAAGCGGCGCTGAAGGCATTGATCCTCAGGTAGTAAGTGCCGGTCGTCGTTATGACCCTGCCCGCGATAGCCGACGAGAGGTCGGCCTGGGAGCCGTTATCGTCGTCAAACTGGAGTGTTTGGCTCAGCGCATTGAGCAGTTGCAGCTGGCTGTCGGTGCTGCTTGTAGCGCCCAATGTGAATGCATAAGCCCAAATACGGTCGCCCGCGTTAGCCGTGAAGCTAAAGTAGTCGACATCACCTGCAACGTTGATCTGCCCGCGCACTTCGGCGTTGTTCTTGGGACCGCCGAGCATCTGGGCAGTGGTGATTGTGTTGTTAGGCTCGAGCTCAAAGAAAACGAAGCCGCCTCCGCTGCCAGGCGGGCAAATGGTGGGTGTGGCTGTGGCGCCGCCCTGGGGTGCCTGCCCTCCACCTTTTTGCGCGTTCATGTGGATGGTGTCAGGCAGAGCCGGTCCCTCCGGCCCCTTTCTTGGGTCCTCAGGTTGCTTCGCCGGTGGGGGTGGCTGCGCTGTCTGGCCGTCCCCCTTGTCCTGGTTGGTGGGTATCGCTCCCAAGCCGTTGCCGGCGGGTACACCCGCCACGGCTACACTACCTATTGCTATTGTCGCCAACAACAGCAATAAAACCGGTAAGAGCCTCCAAATAGTGCGCCTATTGGTTCGGTCTGCCATAACGATCTCCTTCCTCACTAATAAGAATCGCCGCTTCCCAAGCCTAAATGCCCTCCCACAATCGGGAGGGCTTCGTTCCCCTATTAAGTTTTAGTCGTTACCAATAACCTGTACAGTCTCATGCGCCTACTTTCTTGGGATCGACTGCCGGGTTTCGCCAGGTCGTACCGCACCCTTGCAATGACGGTAGCACAACAGCGCAAATCTCGATACGGACCTGGTATCTGGCATCTGACTTAAACGCCTAAGTTAGGAGCTAACTACAAACGCCCAGACCCACGGATTATATCCGACACGTCGCGCCGCGTCAATAGCTTTAGCGACCAATTCCTACTCAGTCGAAGGTGATTGCCTGATCCGGTAATAACATCTCTTCCATTTTCGTTATATAATAAGCCCGTAATAAGATAGGCTCGTATCCGCACAGGCAGGAGGTGGCCTACTATGCCCGGCACTATGATTGTTAGGGTTTTTCTCATCCTCCTCGCTCTCGCCGCCCCCGCGCTCCTGGCGGTCCTCCCAGGCGATGCCCCAGGTAATGCTGTCGCCTCACCCCTGGCCGTGTCTTCTCCCAACGCCGGTACCGACGGCGTGGGTCGGCA
>JBAURA010000058.1:0-5072 GCA_049580985.1 Chloroflexia bacterium | reverse complement strand
AGGCATACATCTATAGATGTATGCCTGAAAAGCTTTGGGCTGCGTAGAAATGAGGGGTTGGAACGTTTGCTAAAAGATTGGGAGGGGATACAGTATTCGGAAAAGACTGGGGACTATGAGAGACTTGTAACTATCTGCCTATTGCTGCCGTTCTTATCGCGTTTATCAATTGCTTGTACGGAACACCCTTTTCCAAAAATAGATTTACGCCTGCTCGTTGTGCCGCCGTTCTCTGTGCTTCACCGTTGTGTATGCTGAGGGCTACCACCGAATTCGCCAGTTTACCTTCCGTAATCTCCGCCAGGGCATCAAACTCATCGCAACAATGCATATCTAGATCGACTAAAACCACGTCAGGCCGGACGCGCTGGGCCATCTTGATCATTTCGCAATCGTCGGCGGCCTCGCCCACCACGCTGATCTGGGGGTCAAGCTCCAGCATGGTCTTGAGGCAGGACCTGAGAGCGGTATGGTCGCCCGCGATAAGTACGCGCACCACGGAAATTTGAGGGGAAACGGTTGGAGAAACTACGGGGGAATTCTGAGGGGAAACGGAGGTAACGGAAGATGTGCCTGATTTGGATTTATGCTCGCCGCCTGGTGATGTGCGTGGGAAGCGCTGGCGTCCAGCGTAATCAGCAGGGGATATTTGGCGAGTATTCAGTGTCATCAGCATTCTCCGTGAGTTTCTAGTCTTTCGAGATTGTCCCCACAGATGCCGTAAAAAGTATATCAGGCCGGGGAGTATTTACACCACTTTTTATATATAGCACAAATTTGGCCCGTTGTCACTGGTATTGAGGCACTAATTTGCTTCTATACGCTGGTAGGATACAAGATACATCGCAAGACCTAGATATAATGTTCTAATATGTGGTATCTAGTCCACGATCTTCTGTCTCAGTGCGTAAACGGCGGCCTGGGTGCGGTCCGAAAGGTGCAACTTTTGGAGTATATTGCTGACGTGCGTCTTGACCGTCTTCTCGCTCAACACCAGTTCCTCGGAGATGTCTTTGTTGCTCTTGCCCTGCGCGATCAGCCTGAGCACCTCCAGCTCGCGCTCGGTGAGGTCATGCTTGGGCGCGGTTGGCTGGGGGTTGGCAAACTCTTGCATGACCTTGCGGGCTATCTCCGGGTCCAGTTGCGCTTCGCCCCTGTTGACGGTCCTGATGGCGTTCACCAGGTCGCTAGGGAGGACATCCTTCATCAGGTAGCCCTGCGCCCCCGCCTTGATAGAGGCGAATACCTTCTCGTCCTCGCTGAAGGAGGTAAGCACGATCACCTTTGTGTTGGGCGAGAGACTACGCACGGCCCGTGTGGCCTCGACACCGTCCATAACCGGCATGACGAGGTCCATCAGGACGATGTCGGGCAACGTATCACCCACCAGCGCCAGCGCCTCGCGCCCGTTGGCCGCCTCGCCCACGACGTCGATGTCCGGCTGCAATTGCAAGTAAGTCCTGAGGCCCTGCCGCACAATCGCATGGTCGTCCACGATGATGATCGTGATCTTATCTGTGTCTCCCGAACTCGCCATTGCTCCCTCCTGCGCGAAACGCGATGCGCGAAACGCAAGACATTAATAAGGAACCGATAATTTGCCAAGAGCACTGCGTTACATCAAGTAAAGCTACTTGTTTATTGGAGGTAGTGTATCATCTTTTGCGTTTCGCGTTTCGCGTTTCACGCTTCACGCACAGGGCACTTCCACCACCACCATTGTACCCTGTCCGTGCGGGTTCGGGCCTATCTCGAACTTGCCGCCTAGCTGCTCCACTCGCTCGCGCATGGAGGTGAGGCCGAGCGTGCCCGGCTTCACCTGGCCCGTGGCTATACCGATACCGTTGTCCTTGATCTTCAGGTATACGATGTCTTCGAGCGTGTTGAGGTAGATCGCCGCTTCCGTAGCCCTGGCGTGCTTGACAATGTTGTTCAGGGCCTCCTGGGCCACCCTGAACAAGGCCTTCTCGATGTTCAGGGGGAGCCTGCCCTGGCCCTTCGTGTCTACGCGCACCACCAGCCCGTAGCGGTCGCTGACCATCTTGGCGTGCTTGGTGAGCACGGCTGCCAGGCCCTCCTGCTCCAGGTTGGCGGGCCGCAGCTCAAAGATGAGGGTCCGCATGTCTTTGAGCGCGGAGTTGGCGGTCTCGTAGAGGAGCCTGATTTGCTGGCGGGCCTTCTCCTGGTCGCTGTCGAAGAAGAGGTTGGCGGCCTCGGCGTTCAGCACCATGCTGAAGAGGGCCTGCGACAGGCTGTCATGCAGATCGCGCGCCAGCCTGTTGCGCTCCTGAAGGATGTCCTGCTCGCGCGACCTGTCGTAGAGGCGGGCGTTCTCGATGGCGATGGCGGCCTGGTTCGAGAAAGCCAGCACAGTCCTGCCGTCGTCGTCGTCGTAGAAGTTCGGCTCGTTCTTGTCCAGGGTGAGCGCGCCGATCACTTCATCTCTGAACTTGAGGGGCACGCCGATCCACGACTGGGTAGGGTCGTCGTCGTTGCCTATGTAGCTCGGCTCATCGTGTACGTCCCGCAGCACCACCGGCGCGTGGCCGTCCAGCAGCCTGCCGGTAAGCTCGTTCTCCTTGCGGTCGAAGCTGAGACCGACCACGTCGTCGCCTTCCGCGAACCCCTTGGCCGCGATCACTCGCAGGTGGTCGCCGAACAGCAGCATGATGGATGCGCGGTCGTACTGCACGACCTCGGCCAGTTGGTCAAGGATAAGGGCAAGCACGTTATCCAGGTCGAGGGTGGACGAGATCAGCGCGCTCGACCGCACCAGGGCCGACACTTCGCGCACGCGCCTCTTCAGTTGCAGACGCTGGCGCTCAAGCTCGGCCACTTGCTCTTGCAAGCGCGCATTCAAGGAGAGCGAATAGAGCTTGCTGAAGCGGATCACCAACCATCGAAGGGCTGTATCGAGCGATTGGGCCATCTCAAGGGCGGCGCTGTCATCCCCATCCCACCCCTGCTCGCGCCGTATGATCGGCAGGACGGCTTCATCCAGGAGCAAGTGACCTTCGATCACCTCGGATATATCGAAGCCCTGCTCGGCCCGCTGCTCGCAGATAGATTGCGAGTAAGCGATCAGGCTGTCGTAGCTGCCCGTCCTGAAAAGCTCGGCCAGCGCCGTAAGGGAGCCAGTGGAGCACAACTGCAACTCGGTCACTGGTCGCTCGCGGTAGTGCGAGTCCTCCATAGAATAAAGGAGCTTGACCCAGGCCGCGGTCACTTCGTCCTTGTAGCCCTCAAGCAAGTCCGCCAATTTTGGATTTTGGATTTTGGATTTTGGATTTTGGATTCGGGCGCGCGTCAGAGCGCGTTGCTCCGCAGCTTGCCTGCTCTCAGTTATGTCCGCTCTAGCCATCTCTATTCACCATAAATCCCTAATCCCTAACCCCTTAATCCCCAATCCCCAATCCCCACTCACTTCTTCCCCGGCACGCCCGGCTCGGTCATCGCTACGGGGTCGAGGATGCGGTCCAATTCCTCGGCGGTGAGGAAGCCGTGTTCGAGCACTATCTCGCGGATCGGCTTGCCGGTGCGCGAGTTCTCCTGGGCCACCTTGGCGGCGGCGCTGTACCCTATGTAGGCGTTGAGGGCGGTTGCCAGGCCGTTGCTGTTCTCGACGTACCAGGCGCAACGCTCCTCGTTGGCGGTGATCCCTTCCACGCAGAACTCGGCCACCACCTCCATCGCATTACGCAGTATGTCGATGCTCATCAGCATATCGAACACCATCACCGGCATCATGACGTTCAATTCAAGCTGGCCCGCCTGCACCGCCATCGTGATAGTAGTGTCGTTGCCGATCACCTGGAAGCAGGCCATGTTCAGCATTTCCAGCATCACCGGGTTGACCTTGCCGGGCATGATCGAGGAGCCGGGCTGCACTCCTGGCAGGTTGATCTCCGAGAGGCCGGTCTGGGGGCCGGAAGACATCAGGCGCAGATCGTTGGCGATACGGGTCAGTTCTAGCGCGAGCAGCTTGAGCGCGCCGTGCGCCTCGGCCATGGCGTACTGCGATTGGGTCATCTCCACCAGGTGCTCGGCGGGCTTGAGAGGCAGGCCCGTAAGCTCGGACAGCCTGGCGACTACCGCCTGCTGGTAGCGCGGATCGCTGTTGAGGCCGGTGCCGGCGGCGGTCGCGCCGATGTTGAGCTCAAGGAGCGCCTCTGCCGCGTGCCTGATCTTCCAGCCCATCTTTTCGAGCGTGCGACCGTAGGCGGTGAACTCCTGGCCGAGCCTGATGGGGACGGCATCCTGTAGATGCGTCCTGCCCGACTTGACTATGTGATCGAACTCTTTGCCTTTGGCCGCGAACGCCCTTTGCAACCTGTCGAGCGAGGGGTAGAGCAATTGGAGTTGAATGAGAGAGGCTATGCGCATGGCGGTGGGGATCACGTCGTTGGTCGATTGCGCCATGTTGACGTGGTCGTTGGGATGCACGGGCTTGTACTCGCCGCGCTTGCCGTCCGCGCTCTCGTTGGCGATGTTCGCCAGCACCTCGTTGGTGTTCATGTTGTGCGACGTGCCCGCGCCCGCCTGTATAGGGTCAACGCGCCACTGGTCGAGAAACTCGCCGTTCAGGACGCGCTCGGCGGCGGCGATAATAGCATCCGCAAGCTCAGGCTTCAATTGCCCCAGGTCGCGGTTCACTTCGGCGGCGGCGCGCTTGACGAGCACGGTGGCGCGCACCATCGTAGGGTGCGGCTTCAGACCCGTGATCGGGAAGTTGCGAATAGCCCGCGAAGTCTGCGCGCCATACCAGGCGTCCACGGGCACCTGCACGTCGCCCAGCGAATCGCGCTCGATTCGATATGCCCCACTAACCCCATTGGTAGTGTCGTCAGACATGATGAAAGATCCCTCCCATGAATATAAATGCTCACACCCATTATACGCCGCCGTATCTATCCCCCACAAGCTGTATGCTCCGGTTGTCAGTTGTCAGTTGTCGGTTGTCAGTTGTCAGTTGTCGGTTGTCAGTTGTCGGTTGTCAGTTGTCGGTTGTCGGTTGTCAGTTGTCGGTAGTTAGCGAACAGTTTCGTAACCGAAGTGTGTTATCAAAGCAGAGG
>JBAURA010000057.1:0-1770 GCA_049580985.1 Chloroflexia bacterium | reverse complement strand
GGGTGGTAGTGGCTACCGGCGGGGCGGTGGGCGGCGGCCCCACGTCGCCCGCCGGGAAGAAGTCGGCCACTTGCCTGGCGTAGTTGTCGTAGAGGACAGCGTAGTCGTAGTTTTGCCCGTCCCACATGACGGTCGGCCTAAACATGTATACGTCGGTGGCCGTGTTCTGGCCCACGCCCGAACGGACGCGTATGCTCGCGCCCGCCGGAATGGTGACGTTGTTCGGGAATCTGAAGGTATCGACGATGCCCCACTTGGGGCTGTCGAGCCGCCACCCGGCGAGGGAGATGGCGTTCTCGCCCCGGTTGGTGATGATGCAGAAGGTGCCGTTGAGGTCGAACACCGCCTGGCGGTACTCTATGCCGTCAATGCTGACGTTGGCCTTCGGAGGGAGACCGGAGCTGGTGGGGGTAGCCGCCGGCGGACCCGGCGTGCCCGGCCGGCTCTTGCTGTAGCGCCACTCGAAGTAGTGCTGGCCGATATTGCCCATCTGCACCTTGAAAGGCGAGGGCAGATGCGGCACATAGGTGAGCACGCGCCGCTCGTAGGCCTGGATCAGCACGTCGGTGTACTTGCCCTCCACCTTCACGTATGACCAGTAAGGCTCGGAGATCGGGTAGCCCGTGACCGCGAACCAGGGATAGAAGAGAGGACCCTGGACTACCTCGCCGTCCTGGACGATGGTGGCCTGCTGGTTGAGGTAGTCCCAGAAGATGCCGGGTATGTTGTGCCCGGTGGCTTCCTCGTAGTGGACCAGCGTCACGCCGTAGTCGAGGTGGTTCTCCGGCCAGGGCTGGGTGTTGCCCTGGCGGTCTATGGCGGTGCGCACTATGGTGCCCGTCTGGTCGGAGGCGCGGCGGTCGTTGGGAGCGCCCGCGATGCTCGCCACGCCGTTGAACGAGCCGTAGGTGGGGGCGCTGGGATCGTCGGCGTCGGACGCCAGGTTGATCTGGGCGGTGCCGAGGTCCTGGAAGGTGGTGAGGCCGGTCTGCACCTGCCCGGAGATAAGCTCGACGGCGAGGCGGCCATTGGTGACGTAGAAGGGATCGTTGGGGTCAACCGAGGGATCGTTAAGCTCCATGCGCCCTTTGTCGAAGAACTGGACGAGGTGGACATTGCCTGGCAGGCCGCCAAACGGCTCGCTCATAGACTCGCCGGGGGCGGGTCCCCACACCCACGGGCGCTTGACGTCGCCGGAGGCCACCAGCGCGTCGGTTCGCAGCCAGAGCGCCTCGAAGGCGGGGTCGGCGAAGTCGGCGGTCTGGGCCTGCGCGCCGGATAGAAAAGCCAGGGCCGCGGCTACGAGCAGACAAACGGCCAATACAGGCCCAAACCTGGGGCCAGGGACCTGGAACCTGGAATTGCGAACGCGGGGCGCGGGTTTGCGGGAGGTGGGCATGAGCATAGGGCGATCAACCTCTGGGAAGGTCCTGATAAGGGGTCAGTGGGGGTGGAGGTGGTATTGCAACGTTGTGGTACGTACTTTATAGCACAGAGATGGGGGTGCGCTCAAGGTGCCGCCGGGAGTTTCACCGCCGAGAGCCATGAAACGCAGAGGTAAACCCGGCCAATCCGTCTCCGGCGAGAGCGTCCTGAGCTACCACCCAGGTGTATTAGGCTAAATGCCAGGCATGGAGAATCAGTTCACCAGAGGGCCAAGTTTGAGATCCCAACCCAGCTTCGGGTTTGTCATTCTGAGCGAAGCGAAGAATCTGCATCCCCAAGATCATGCGCGAGGGACGAGATTCTTCGCTTCGCTCAGAATGACAA
>JBAURA010000056.1:0-4294 GCA_049580985.1 Chloroflexia bacterium | reverse complement strand
GGCCGCACGGCGGGCGAGGACTACGAGGCGCTTACCGACCAGGAACTAATGTCAACCGCGCTTGTGGAAGTCCAGATCGAGGAGATGAGCGCGAAGGCGAGGAGAGGCGGCCCCAAAGGCCCACGCGACGATGACCCCGACGCGCCTGGCACGCGCGGAGTAATAACGCTCTAGAACCAAGTACAAACTTGCTACTTGGTAGGCATAGGGGTACAATTAATAAACCTAGTGGAGGATCAGATGGAGAAATCGACGTTTACAACTAAGAAGGGCCTGGCCCAGATGCTCAAGGGCGGGGTGATCATGGACGTGGTGACCGCTGAGCACGCGCGCATCGCCGAGGACGCGGGCGCGTCGGCTGTGATGGCCCTGGAGCGAGTGCCCGCCGATATCAGGGCGCACGGCGGCGTGGCCCGCATGAGCGACCCTGAGATGATCGTGGGCATAATGGACGCCGTCACTATCCCCGTGATGGCGAAGTGCCGGATCGGGCATTTCGTGGAGGCCCGCATCCTGGAAGCCCTCGGCATCGACTACATCGACGAGAGCGAAGTGCTCACCCCCGCCGATGAGCGCTACCACATCAACAAGCACGACTTCAAGGTGCCCTTCGTCTGCGGCTGCCGCGACCTGGGCGAGGCCCTGCGCAGGATCGGCGAGGGCGCGGCGATGATCCGCACCAAGGGCGAGGCGGGCACGGGCAACGTGGTGGAAGCCGTGCGGCACATGCGCTCGGTGTGGGACGGCATTCGCAAGGTCCAGAACATGCCCCGTGAGGAATTGATGGCCGAGGCGAAGGAGTTGGGCGCGCCATACGAATTGCTGGTGTGGGTGGCCGAGAACGGCAAGCTCCCCGTGGTCAACTTCGCGGCGGGTGGCGTCGCCACCCCAGCCGACGCTGCCCTGATGATGGCCCTCGGCGCGGACGGCGTATTCGTAGGCTCCGGCATCTTCAAGTCGGGCGACCCCACACGTCGCGCCCGCGCCATAGTGCAGGCAGTCACGCACTACAACGACCCCGCTATCCTGGCCGAAGTGAGCCGCAACCTGGGCGAGGCGATGGTCGGCATCAACGTCTCCACGCTGCCGCAAGAAGAGTTGATGGCGGTAAGGGGTTGGTAAAGATAATTACGAATTACAAATTACGAATTACAGGGTTTCCGAGCATTCGTAATTTGTAATTCGTAATTCGTAATTTCCATGAGAATTGGCGTTCTTGCCCTCCAGGGGGCGTTTCGGGAGCATATCGAGGCGTTGCGCGAGCTAGGCGCGGAGACCGTCGAGGTGCGACTGCCTGAGCAGCTTGAAGGGCTGGACGGACTGATCATACCCGGCGGGGAGAGCACGGCCATAGGCAAGCTGGCTGTGAAGTACGGCCTGGAGGAGGCGATCAGGCGCTTCGCCGGGGAAGGCAAGCCGGTTTACGGGACGTGCGCGGGTATGATAATGTTGTCTAAAGACGTGGGGCGCGATCAGCCGTTGCTCGGCCTGATGAACATCAAAGTCGAGCGCAACGCCTTTGGCCGCCAGCTAGACAGCTTCGAGACCGACCTGGATATACCCGCCCTTGGAGAAGAGCCGTTCCACGCGGTCTTCATCCGCGCACCCAGGATAGAGGCCGTGGGCGAAGGAGTAGAAATCCTCTCGCGCCTGGAGGACGACACACCCGTAGCCGCCCGCCAGGGCAACATGCTCGTCACAGCCTTCCACCCGGAGCTAACCGGCGACCTGCGCTGGCACCGCTACTTTCTCTCGTTGATCGGGAACCAGGGGTCGGGAACCAGGGATTGGGGATTAGAAGTTCGTAATAGTAACTAATCCCTAACCCCCAATCCCTAGTCCCTGGTTCCTCGGAGGGCCTTTGGCCTACAAAACGCGCCATGCGAATCTATTTGACCTGTTGAGCATCAGTGCTTCACGGGGCAAGCAGCGTGTCTTGCGTCTGAATCCACCTTTCACGTTGGTGCAGCCGCAGGGCTTGCTCACCGACCTCTTGAGATCGCAGTTGCCGATCAGGCCGAGGGTCGATTTCGTCTACGTATACTGGGATGCCGGGCGCCTCCAGGGATGGGTGCAGGCCCGCAGCCGGTGGCAGAGGCGCGACGAATGGACGATCACCACCCTCGCCACCGCCGATAAAGCCCCTTCTCACGTTGGCGATAGGCTCCTCAGCGAGCTTGTAAGAGAGGCCGGCGAGCAGGGCGTCATTCGCATATTTGCCAAGGTGCCAGAAGGTGCGGCCCAACTTAACACTTTCCGGTCGCTAGGCTTCACCCTCTACACCAACGAGGAGATCTGGGGCAATCTCTACTTCGGCGCGTCAACCACCCTGACCGACCCGAAGGACGATCCGAGGCGCAAGCTTCTGCGGGGGCGCACCGGGCGCGATGCCTGGGACCTCATGCAGCTATACTCCGCCATCACCCCCGCCGTGGTGCAACGGGCCGAGATGCTCACCACCCGCCAGTGGCACATCAGCTACCTCCCGCGTCCAATGTTCCTGGCACACGGCCTGCTAGAGAAGTCTTATGTATGGCAAAACGAGGCCGACAAAGCGGGGGGCCTGGGCGGGTTCGTGCGGCTGCTCACGGGGGCTGGCGGGCACTGGGTGACGGTCATGTTCCGCTCGGACCTCGACAACAGGGAGGTAGTGCCGGTGGCAATCGACCATGTATTGTGGAAAGCCGCACGACATGCCAACAAACCTGTGTATTGTGGCATCAGAGAATATCAGGCCGAGGTAGGAACCCTGTTGGAGGACAGGGGCTTCCACCTACTCAGCAGGCAGGCGCTACTCGTCAAATACCTGGCGGAGCCGATCAAGGAAAAACAACCCGCCCTTGCCCCATTCCTGGTCAAAACAGGAGAACTGGTGGGGACGAAATGAATCGCTAGTTCTTAGTTCTAAATTTTGAGTTTTGAGTTTTTACGCCGCGCGTCATACGGAAGTCGGTCCACCGACCGATACACCCAAGCCGCTTTTTTGGTAATATTAATAGTAAACCTATTAAATCCGCTACTTGAAAACTCAAAACTCATAACCCAGAACTCAAAACTGGCATAAAGGGGTGATCCTTCCTAATATGTATTCTCCCAAAATTGATCAGTCCGAGATGGACTACCAAGGTTCCCCATCGAACCTGCCCTCACAGGATACGCCGGCCAACATCCCCGGCAACGGCGCGTGGCCTACCGACAACCCGAACGAAATAGTACGCAACGGCGGCGAGCACGTCGTAACGGACGATCTCGACGCCCTCCTCTCCGCGCTACCGCGAGAAATAGTCGATCCGCTGAAGGAGCTAAACAACCGGGTCAACCTCCTTGAGGTCGTCATGGACCTGGGGCGGCGTCCCGAGGCCCGCTACCGGGGCAGCGAGGCCACCCTCACCGAGAACGAAGTATCGCGCGCCGAGCTTGACTACGTCATCTCGCGCATCGGCGAGTTCGGCGGCGACAACCGCGCCGGTATCGAGCGCACCCTGCACCGCATCTCCTGCATACGCAACCGCCGAGGCGACGTGGTGGGCCTCACCTGCCGCATAGGCCGCGCGGTCTACGGCACGATCTCCATTATCAAAGACCTTGTGGAGACCGGCCGGAGCATCCTGCTGGTCGGCCCGCCGGGCGTGGGCAAGACCACGATCCTGCGCGAGTGCGCCCGCGTGCTGGCCGACGAGCTTGGCAAGCGCGTGGTGGTGGTCGATACCTCCAACGAGATCGCGGGCGACGGCGACATCCCCCACAACTCCATAGGCAGGGCGCGCCGTATGCAGGTCCCGGTGCCTGAGCGCCAGCACGCCGTGATGATCGAAGCGGTGGAGAACCACATGCCCGAAGTGATCATCATCGACGAGATAGGCACCGAGCTTGAGGCGCAGGCCGCCCGCACCATCGCCGAGCGTGGCGTGCAGTTGGTGGGCACCGCCCACGGCACCAGCCTGGAAAACCTCATGCTCAACCCCACGCTGTCCGACCTGGTCGGCGGCATCCAGTCGGTAACCCTGAGCGACGAGGAGGCCAGGCGGCGCGGCACCCAGAAATCGGTGCTCGAGCGCAAAGCCCCTCCCACCTTCGATATCATCGTGGAGATCCTCGACCGCGAGCGCGTGGCCGTCCACCGCGACGTGGCCGAGACGGTGGACTCGCTTCTCAGGGGGGAGATCATCCCACCGGAGATCAGGACGCGCCGGGCCGACGGCAGCATCCACACCGAGATCGCCCACCTGACGCCCTCCTCGCCACGCGGTGGCCAGAGCGGACCCGGCAGGCGCGATGGTCGCGATGGCGGGCG
>JBAURA010000055.1:0-4974 GCA_049580985.1 Chloroflexia bacterium | reverse complement strand
GCGAAAATCTTCGCTCCTCGCCCTCCTTTTTTATAGCTCGCACTTTACATGTGCATGATGCACGTGAGGGGATCCAATGGCCCGAGCATACCAACCTAAGAAGACATCCACAAAGCTTGTAGAAGGCCTTACCGCCGGGTTGATCGGCGGCATCATTTATATCATAGTAACTATGATCGCGGATGCGGTGACGCGAGGGGGCGATCTTTTGTACACCGTCGCACGTATAGGCGCGATCCTCGCAGGCCCTGTGAACGCGGCGCAGGGCGGGTCAACTCCGTTTGGCGCACAGTTCCTGGT
Organism: Chloroflexia bacterium; assembly: GCA_049580985.1. Taxonomy (GTDB): domain Bacteria; phylum Chloroflexota; class Chloroflexia; order QHBQ01; family JADMIH01; genus JADMIH01. The sequence continues at coordinate 4,674 of JBAURA010000055.1, read as the reverse complement.
AGGGGCGCTACTTCTGCTGGCGCTTTTCGCACTTTTGGGGATCGGCTTCGTCTCCTATTTACCCATAGTATTCAGGCTTGGCCTCAACAAAGCTCTATTTGGGGCTATCTATGGCGTTTTCATCTGGCTGGCCGTCTTTTTCGTGTTGCTTGGCTTCATCAACAGGGATCCTGCTAACTCGCTGAATATATGGGTATTGCTTGTAAGCTCAGTGCTTGGGGGCGCCGGCATAGGCCTGGCGCTTGACTATGTAATGTCTCGAAAAGGAGGCTCCGACTATGGACAATCAGAGCAGGCAGGGAATAGGTAAGGGCGATAAGGTCGCCGGGGGCGCGGGTCCCGGCAGCGACAACCCCGCCCTGGAAGAGACTTACGCGGAGAAGGCGGGCGAGATAAGCACCGCCGACCTGCTACGCGTGCGTGAGAACGCCGAAGAGCAGCGGCTCAGAGAGGGAGGCGCGGAGATGTACGCCGACCAATCGCCTACCGCCCGAGCCGACGAGCACCGCGACGCCGACACGGGCAGGCCCAACTGGCCCGCCGACCGCGACCGTGACCCGGCGGAATACATGGATTCGCCACGCGCCCAGGGGCCGTTGCTGTCGGGCAGCGCCAGCGGTGGCACAGGCGCGGATATGCTCCAATTGCAGGGACAGGCCGATGCGCTGGCCGACCGGGCGGGGGCCGAGGCCTCCAAGAACGAGTCGCGCGCGGGAGTACCGAACCCGGCAGCCACTACGGGCGCCGAGGTGTATGAAGACCGCGAGTTTGGACGTCCGAACCCGCCTTCTGAAATGGACATGTTGGCCCCCGGCATGGTGAACCTGCCGCCGGAGGACGATGATGGGCGCTAGCATGGGCACCCCCGGCTCCCAGCCGGTTATTTGGACTGTGACCGCCATTTTCGATGACCCTGAGGCTGCACAGTCCGCCATTGATGAATTGCGGGGGCAAGGGATCGCGGCCTCCGACATCACTATGAGCGTCGAGGACCGGCAGGGAGATGAGAATGAGGGTTCGGCGGAAGGGGCGTCCCGGCAGGAGATAGGCACGTCCAACACCTATAGGGTATCGCGTGAGCTGCCCAACGATGAGGACCTGCCCACCACCGAGGCTTACATGACGGACGATAGCGCGGGGCAGCGGGAAGTGCCTGTAGTGATCGACCACGATATACCTCCCGACGAGCCGATGGGGGGCGGGTTGCGTCTGGGCATCAATAAGACCGGCTACGACGAAGTGGAGCCTGCGGGGCACGATATGGTGCGCCGTGTTGACGCCGATGCGGACGCCGACGTGGATATCTACACCGATTTCCCCGACCAGCCCGGCGGCCTCAGCCCCGATTCCCCCCTGGCAGGCGCGGAGGCCTCGCAGAGAGGCAGCGCCGAAGGCCACAGCCCTAACAGCGGCCTGCCACCGGCCAGGGGTGAAGGCGCGACGGTCAGCGTCAGCACTGACGATGCCCAGCGCGACTTCGTGAGCGCCATCCTAGAAGCGCACGGCGGGAACATCACCAACACGATGGGGTGATCCTGGTTTCTAGTTCCAGTTTCCTTGTCTCTGGTCAGGGGCATGTGCCCTGGCGCTCATGGAGAGGCTGAACAAAGGAGTACGTTACGCGCACGCTGGAGCGGTACGCCGCCCGCGTGCGCTGGTTAGTGGTTATTTATGCGGGGCTAGATTTCTTCTCGCTTGCGATCATCTTGGTTATTGTATGGTGGGGTTGATGCTACCTCACAGTTGAATTCCCGGTCCTCCCAAATCAGATTCACTCGATCTCTTTCTATGGATGGAGGCACTTGATGAAGCGTGTAGTATTGGCTGCACTATTGTGTTTGTCGCTGGTGGGATCTGTTCGCGCGCAAGGCACGGACCCCACCCCTACGCCCACCGGCGGGCCTGGCCCTGCCCGGAAGTTCGACTCGACGCACGTCAAGTTGGCCGAGGGCTACCTTATCGAGCCGGTGGTGATCAACCTGAGCGTGCCCACTACCGCCATTTTCGACGGCGACGATCTGCTGGTGGCCGAGTCGGGTTGGGCGAAGACTGCTCCGCCGCGCGTCCTGCGTATACGGCCGGATGGCACGTCGAGCGTGATCGCCAGCATAGGGCTTGTGGGGCCTGTGACGGGCTTGCTCGTTATCGATGGGGAGCTATACATATCCCACAAAGGGAAGGTATCGGTGTTGCAGGCCGACGGCTCGCTGAAGGACATTGTAACCGGCTTGCCGTCGAATGGCGACCACCAGAACAATAACATTGTGCTGGGGAGTGACGGCAAGATCTACATGGGCCAGGGCACCGTTACGAACTCCGGTGTAGTGGGTGAGGACAGCTACATCTTTGGTTGGCTACCCGAAGCGCCAACCGCGCTCGAGATTCCCTGCAAGGACATTACGCTGGTGGGCACGAATTTTGAGAGCGGCAACCCCCTGACGGAGAGCGATGACAAGGCAACCACAGGCGCATACAAGCCTTTTGGGACGCCTGGCTCCGAGGGTGAGACGATAACAGGCGATCCTAAGTGCGGTGGGTCCATCCTACGGTTCAACCGCGACGGTTCGGGATTGGAGGTAGTGGCCTGGGGGATGCGCAACCCATTCGGGTTGGAGGTGGACGGTAGCGGGCAGTTATGGGCCACCTACCATGGGGCTGACGTGCGAGGCAGCCGCAACATCTTCAACGACCCAGATTACCTGGTGAGGGTTGAGGAGGGGGCGTGGTACGGCTGGCCTGAGTTCTTCGACGGCGTGGCCGTCACCGACCCCAGGTTCAAGGACCCCACGAAGCCACAGCCGGAGTTCCTCTGGCGCGACCACCCGCCCGTGGCGAAGGCGTTCGCTACCTTCCAGTCGCACGCGGGGATCAACGGCCTGGACTTCTCGCCGCGTGGCGCTTTTGGGTTCGAGGGTGACGCTTTCGTGGCGATGTTCGGTACGTTCGCGCCGGTCACTACGGGCATAGACGTGCGGCCAGCCGGGTTCAGCGTGGTGCGCGTGGATGTGGATAGCGCGGAGGTCAGTACTTTCGCGGAGAACGTGCTGCCGGGTCCAGCCTATATCAACCAGCAACTGGGGATGAACCGGCCTTCGGACCTGGTGTTCGCGCCCGACTCTAGCCTTTACGTAGTGGACTGGGGAGCGTCCACGATCACCGATGAAGGTTTGAAACTCCAGCCGCTGACGGGCGCGGTTTGGCGCATCTACCGCGAGGACATGCCGCGAGCGCGCCCACAAGGGGCGGTGCAGGTGGTGGCCGCGCCGCAGATACCGGAAGAGGAACGCAAGCCTGAAGTGCTCAACGTGCCCGAAGCGTGGGGGATGATATCGGGGCCAGTTGGCTTGTTGTGCGGAATAGGGCTGCTGGCGATCATAGCGCTCTTCCTGGTGTGGCGCGTGCTGCGTGGCCGCTCGAAGAAGGCAGAATAGCCTCCTGATCGCTTCGGTTGAAATCTCCACAAGACTATATCTTTTGGTGTAAAATGCGGCATAGCATGGCCTAAAGTGTAGATGAGCTAGAGAGGTCGCCATGACCCCTGGAGCTACACTGGCTTGTGGTATGTGCATTATGCACACCCGATGTGCCTAGTTGCGGGATAGCTTCTACGTGTTTGAGGCTAGCCGGAAAGAGAGTAGCGCTCAATGGGCTGTGGTGATAATACGCACGTTATGAGCGTGTCATTGGGTCTTCCTGCAAAGCAAGTTGAGGTCATAGTGGCCTCATCAGAATGCTCTACAGTAAGGATGCGCAGCAAGTGCCGCTTCCGTGTAGCCTGCGATCGGGGTCTGAGATGAGCCAGGGTGTTCGTAATAAACACCCTGGCCTAGTGTAGGGTGTTCGTAATAAACACCCTAGAAGCATGAGATCCTACATGAATGAGCAAGATAGTTTAGATAACCCAGAGCCTGGCAAATCACAAACTGCCCTGGTACCGCTTCGAGAGCAGGTCGTTGACTTCTACGGAGACAAGATACCCGTTGCCCAGATAGAGGAAGGGGATCTGTACGTACCGTTGCGCCCGCTGACAGATTTTCTTGGCCTGGCGTTTAGCTCCCAACGCCAAAGGATATTGCGCGACGATGTCCTCTCGGAGCAGATGCGCATGATAGTAATGGCTCGCTCCGACGGTCGCCGGGTAGAAATGCTATGCCTGCCCCTGGATCTTCTTCCAGGATGGCTATTTGGAGTACAACCCGGTAGAGCGCGACCAGAACTTGTCAGCAAGTTGAAACGTTACCGTACCGAATGTTTCCGTGTTCTCTGGCAAGCTTTCAAAGGGGACATACTTCCAGCAGCTATCCCTGGCGGTGAACTGTCGGGAGCTGCATTAGCATTGGAGATAGCGACAGCTGTGCAACACCTGGCACGGCAGCAGCTTGCTATGGAAACGCGGTTAGGTGAAGTGGCAGGAAAGCAAGAGATAATGGCCGGCTACCTAAGAGGTTTTATACATAACACCGACCAACGCCTCACGAGCCTGGAACTGCAACTTGGAGGCGGCGCAACGGTTACCGAGGCCCAGGCTGCTGAAATAGCCCTGGCCGTGAAGAACGTAGGCCAGCGCCTGGCTACTAAAGGCGACCGCAACGGTTATGCGAAGGTATACAGCGAGCTGTATCGCCGGTACGGGGTATCTTCGTACCGGAACCTGTCGCAGAGTAAGTACAAAGA
>JBAURA010000054.1:0-4218 GCA_049580985.1 Chloroflexia bacterium | reverse complement strand
CCGCCTCGTGCCTTTAGTATGGCTTCTTTATGCTCGCGAATCCGCTCAAGAGCCGCAAGCCTTCTGTTCCTTATCGCTTCTACATCCTGGGCTTCTACATCCTGGTCGCGTTGCTGTAGTTGTTGCTCCAACATGGTGCGCACTACATCAGAGATGCTTCGTCCCTCTCGCCTGGCGATCTCTGCTAATTTGCTGTGCTGCTCAGGTTCGAGCAAGATTTGGGTCCTGTGTAGTCGGGTTGCCATTGCTATACCTCCTGAATGCAATATACATCAGTGTAGATGTAATCACAACGCTAGGGTTTGTGCCCTGAAAGCACGAATATGTTATCTTCGGGGGATGCCGGTTCCCAGGTGAAGTGCTTGTACATCTGTACCTCTTCGAACCCTGCCTCGCGGTAGAGGGCCACCGCTTCCTCCTGGGTGTACCATCGCACGCCTGGTGACCGTACATGGTTCTCCGTGTCGATTACTTCGCCGTCGCGGAGTAACTCGAAGCGGTCCTCGGTATGCTCCAATTTCTCCAAAGTGTCGAAGGTGGAGCGGGACCAGCGGCGCACTGTCAAGCCGTCCGGCCTGACGGCCTCGCCACTATTGTGCCAATCCCACGTTGTGTTGTGCCCGCTCGCCTCCGACCACAGGATCATAAAGGGCATCGCCAGGGTGCCGCCCGACAGGAGGTGAGCATGGAACCTGCGCATGGCTTCGCCGGCATCTTCGGGAGATATCACCAATTGGAATGAGCTTGACGGCACAATGATCGTACGGTACTTGCGCGGCAGTGCAAGGGCCTCCATCGTTTGCTGATAGACGTTGGGTTGGAGGCCAAGCCCCTCGGCTTTCTCGCGCAGGAGCGCCAGCATCTCCGGCGAGTTGTCTACCCCATCTATGTCCACACCGTCGGCCATGAAGTCGAGGAGCAGGCGACCCGTGCCGCAGCCCACGTCGAGCACAGGGTCTCCAGTCCGGCGAACTACTTCCTTGTAGAAGAACCTATCATCCCAGTTAGAGGTGTCGCCACGCAGTAAATCCCACGATTGGGCGATCAAGCCACGGTATTCGTAATACTGGTCTTTTATGTAATCATCGTTCGCCATCTATCTTTTCCTCCCTAACACCAGCGCACTCACGAGGCTCAGCCCCAACCCCACCGCCGCACTCCACATATACTTCTGTTTCATGCCGGTGGTGGGCATGATGGGCGCTTCGGGCAGGTTGTAGGCGGCGGGTTCCTCGGTCAGCAGGAAGAAGGCGTTGAGGCGCTTGTACTCGCCCGCGTCGCTTTCGCCGTAGAGGTAGGCGTCCTGCTGCCGTTCGCGTACCTTGCCGAGCCGCTCCTTTGCCTTCTGTCTTAGCTCGGCAACAGGTCCGAACTGGATGGCATCGGTGGGGCATGCCTTGGCGCAGGCAGGCTCTATGCCGTCTTTCTGGCGGTCGTAGCAGAGGGTGCATTTGTGCGCCCGGTGGTCTACCGGACTGCGATCCAGTACCCCGAACGGGCAGGCCGCCACGCAGTAGCCGCAGCCGTTGCACACGTCCTGCTGCACGTATACGTCGTCGAATTCGTTGCGGATCAAGGCCCCAGTAGGGCACACCAACTGGCAAGGCGCTGCCGTGCAGTGCTTGCATACATCGCTGTTGAAGAGCCAGCGGACTGAGGACTGAGGACTGAGGACTGAGGACTGAGTGCTTGATGACGGTCCATCGTCCATCGTCCATCGTCCATCGTCGGTGCGAGCTGCTATCTCGGTGAAGGTGACGTGGCGCCAGGTGGTGGCCGACAGGGTGCGGGTGTTGTCGTAGCTCTGGCCCGACCACTCCATCCCGTCGGCGGGCAGGCCGTTCCATTGTTTGCACGCCACCTCGCACGCCTTGCAGCCGATGCAGAGCGTCGAGTCGGTGAAGAAGCCCATGGCATCCCGTTTGGGAGGCGCGTCGACCAGCTTCATCCCCTCCCATAGACCGGGTCTGATTTCGTCCATAACCGAGTTACCTTTCAAAGGAGAGCGCAATGCGCTCACAAAACCGGGCTACCATCTCAGGTGGGACTGCGTCCTGTTCGGAGACCTGTAGCATTCTGAAGATAGCAGTGCCCTTCAGATCGTCCGGTAAGCCCGCCAGCTTGCCAATGACGTGGAAATGGATGTGGTTGAAGTGAGCCGCTTCCGCGAAGCACACGACGTACTCCTTCTCGCAGTGTAAGCTCTGGCGCAATGCCTGTACTAGTTGCTCCGTTATCTGAACAAGCTCTGAAAACTCCGCTGAACTCAGCACATGAAGAGCTTCGGCGTGCCGCTTCAGCACAATCACAAGCCAGCCGAGCATCGCGCATGGGTAGGCGTGCTCGACTACCCAGTGGGTGCCGGTGTAGATGATCGGCCCCGGTGAGATTCGCTTCTCTCCGCTGAGAGACCGGCAGGAATAGCATTCTACGTCACTGGTTGCCATTGGGGCTTGCCGTTATTGCTATGCTCCACGGGCGCTTCCATATACACCTCGGTGAAGTCCTTGCAACGACCATCGGCAGCGAAGACGAGCAGCCAGGCGTTATAGAAGACCCTATCAATGGTCCGGTGGTCCTCGGCAAAGTAGCTCGTCCAACCGACCGCCACGGCCCTGTCGCCGTCCACCGCGTACGGCTCGTACCGCGCGGACCAACTGTCGGGTTCATCGGGGTCTTCGAGCCAGTTAGCAACTATGGCGTCGCGCCCCGCCACCGGCTCTGTCCACGGCTGGAACCTGTAGGTGGCGTCCTCGGTAAACAGGTCGCCAATCGCCTGCGGATCATAGGTGCGCCAGGCGGCTACATATCGCTCAAGCCACTGTTGTACGTTTTCTTTGTCCATTGCTTCTCCTGCATCATGCGTCATGTGTCATACGATTTGTAATACGTTAATGGGAGGCTCATATATGAAAAGAGAGCAAAGCCACCAGGAAGCCTACCGAATCCCCTTTGTCATTCTGAACGCAGTGAAGAATCTCGTTCCCTAAGAGCATACGCGAGGAGCGGGATTCTTCACTGCGTTCAGAATGACAAACCTGTAGTTGGTTCGCGCTACCGGGCATATAATCACCCTTTACATTCTTTTCATACATGAGCCAACGGGAGGCGCATAGAGTGCGGACTTTACTGTGGGAGAAGATTGCATAAGTTCGGAAGTGAATTTTGTTGGGTTACGAACCTAACTTCCTATGGAACCTTAAAGCCAAACAAACACTTGTTTGGTAAGCATGGTTGTTGTTCATGCAGTTCCTCCCTCCGGCTGGGCCTGGTGGGGCGTTTCGGGCATAGGGCCTTCTTGCGGGCGGCGCGCCCACTGTACCGTCGGATTGTCCATTGGCTGCGGTAGGCGGCCGGGACGTACGTCGCACATGAACGACTTGCCCTCGTGCATGCTGACGTTTGGCTCGGTCACTATCGGGATAAGCTCGTTGGCCTGCCCGCCGGTTACTTCGCCTGTGTAGCTGAAATGGATGGGAACCCCAATCTGATGCACCTCTTTGCCATCTATCTTGAGCGTGTGGAGGCGGGGGGTGACCAGGGCGCGCGCTTCGATCTCGCCCCGGGGACTGGACACTACGAGCCAACCGCCGTGCTCGATGCTGCGTGCCTGCGCCAATTGGGGGCTGATCTCCACGAACATAGCGGGCTGTAGCTCGTTGAGCCAGCTATCGAAGCGGCTCATGCCACCGCTGAGGTAGTGCTCGGTGAGCCTGTAGGTGGTGGCGACTACCGGGTATCGGGGGTCGGCGGGCGGCGCGATAGGATTGAGCGGCGACTCTACCACTTTCGCCGTGGGGTTCTCTCGCTGCTTGTAAAGAGGGTTGTCACCTGGCGACTCTATCGGCTCGTAGTGGGTGGGCAGGGGGCCGTCTTTGACGCCGCTCGGCGCGAAAAGCCACCCTCTGCCGTCCGAGTGCATTATGAAGGGTGCGTCGCCGTCGATAGCGTCCATACCCCGCGCATCTTCCGGTGCGCGGTAACCCGGCGCTTTATAGGACGGAAAGTCGGGTGTGTCGTAGCCGGTCCACATACCTTGCGCTTCGTCCCACCAGATGTATTTCTTGCGCTCGCTCCAGGGTCTGCCCTCAGGGTCGGCGCTGGCGCGATTGTACATCATCCGGCGGTTGGCGGGCCAGGCCCAGGCCCAGTCCGATTGCGGAATGCGGAATGCGGAATGTGGATTTGGTATTGGGCGCTCTGATGACCTGTTGCGCG
>JBAURA010000053.1:0-1737 GCA_049580985.1 Chloroflexia bacterium | reverse complement strand
CCCACAAGGGGTGCCCCTACGACTACCGTACGTCCGAACGCTTACATTCAAGCTCCCTGACGGCTACGCGGCTTTCTGGTATAATTGTGGTTAGACTCACAAAAAGGGAGCCACAAAATTGAACGTCACACGCGAAGATATGCCGGGCAGACAGATTGCCCTCACAATCGAACTCGACCCTGAGACGGTGAACGCCGCGCTCGACCGGGCCTACAGGCAGATGGTGAACCAGGTGAACGTGCCTGGCTTCAGGCGCGGGCGCGCACCACGCTACATCCTCGAAAGCTACGTGGGCAAAGAAATGCTCACCGAGCGTGCCGTCCGCAACATCCTGCCGGACACGATGCAGGACGCTATCAAAGCGCAGGACATCACCGCCATGGATGTAAGCGATTACGAGATCATCAGTATGGACCCCGTCAAGGTGAAGGTGATCATCGTCCAGCCGCCGAAGGTCGAGCTTGGGGACTACAGCACGATCCGCGTCGAGAAGGAAACGAAAGGGATCACCGACTCCGATATCGAGGAAGTGCTGATGGAACTGCGCCGGGAAGGCGCGCCCTGGAACGAGCCTGCCGAGCCTCGCCCCATCAAGGAAGGCGATATGGTGTACGTGAACCTCGAAGGCTTCACTACACAGGGGCCTATAGAGGCGGCGACCCGCGAGAACTTCCCCACCCTGGTAGGCGTCGCCCGCGCGGGCATCCCTGAAGTGGTGAACGCGGCGCTGGCGGGGATGAACGTAGGCGACGAGAAGGACATTACCGATACCCTCCCCGACGACTACCCGGTGGAGGAGCTGCGCGGCCTCGACGCCACCTACCACGTCACCGTGCTCTCGATGAAAGAGCAGGAGTTGCCTGAGATCGACGACGAATTCGCCAAGAAGATGAGCTACGACACCGGGGCAGAGCTGCGCGAAGCGGTTGAGCGGAATTTGAAGCGCCGCGCCGAAGAAACCACCGAGTCGAAGCAGCTTGACACGATCATCGAGCAACTGGTAGCAAGCGCCGAAGTGGACGTGCCCGACGTGATGGTGAACGAAGAGCTTGACGCCATGCTCAAGAACCTGGAAGCCCGGCTCAAGGAGTCACGCATAACCACCCGCCAGTACTTCACTTATAACGGAATTACGGAGGCCGAGTGGCGCGAAGGGAGCCGAGAGCGCGCCAGGGAGCGCGTGATCAGGACGCAGGTCCTTTCAGAATTCGCCCGCCGCGAAGGGATCTCGGTGGATGAGGATGAGGTGAGCGGCGAGATCAACACGATCCTGGAGCGGTTCGAGGGCAAGGAGCGCGAAGACGCCGAGAAGGTGCTGGGCGCGCACGAAGCCCGCCACGACCTGGAAGACAGGCTTTTCCAGCAGAAGATCGTAGAGCGCCTGATCGGCATAGCTGAGGGTAGGATCGAAGCAGCTGGACCAACGGACGAAGGACGAAAGACGGAGGACGAAGGTGGTGAGGAGCTTACCGATGCGGAGGCAGGCACCGCGTCGGACCTCGCGGAGGCGGGCGGCGCAGCCGAGGTGCTGGGCACCGAGGGCGTGGACCTGGGCTCCGAGAACGAGACGGGCGATGCACCGGGCGGGGGCACTCCAACGACGGCTCCAGGCGTGGGCGGGGACGATACGAAGAGCTAACTGCCTCCTGGCCGAAGGCTGATACACACCCACCACATGTGTTATATCTATAGGGCACTCAGATGAGTGCCCTATTCTCTTGCCTTTGGGGTGAGGTA
>JBAURA010000052.1:0-8080 GCA_049580985.1 Chloroflexia bacterium | reverse complement strand
GGTGTCCCTATGGCGCAACTGGAGCGTGTTCCGCGTGGGCAGCAGGAGCCTAGCCCCTACCCCATCGGGTAGGTGGTTCGGGCGTGACACGTGGCACGTAGGTATTCCTGTGCTTGGCACGCAACGTGTCGTCTAGCCTCGGTGGTAAGGTGCTTGTGCTGGTTCAAAGTTTGAAGTTTGAACAGCACGGTATATGTGGTGAGAGGCTAGTCGCAGAGTGGCAGGTGTTACTGCCTATACATAGGGACACCAGGGTCCGCATGCCCCTCCTTGTGCGTTCAAAGAGGGTGAAAGTTCTTTCCCTCTGATCATAGCACATGTGTTCTACAAATACAAGTAGCCATTTGGGTTAATTTTATTGCAGTTTTAGGGGATTTTTGGGCTGAGGCGTGGAGATTGCGATGAGATGGGAGGGGCGAAGAACGTTGCGGTCTTGGGGTTGAGTGAAAGGTTGAATCGGCTTGACACAGGCGCGAGGTATCTGTTACACTAGAGGACGGACGTGTACCGGGGCGCATTCGTCTAGAGGCCTAGGACACCTCCCTCTCAAGGAGGAGACCAGGGGTTCGAATCCCCTATGCGCTACAAAGAAGCCCTGCATTCGCGGGGCTTCTCTATTTGTTTCTTCTTAGATCGTCTCAACTATCGTCTGGACTAACTATGATAGAGCGGCAGGTCCGCACACGCTTATATTACAAGTACGACAAAGTCAGCCAACTACCCCTTATGATGCTGGCTCTGTTGATGGTGCCGTTCCTAATTGTTCCTGAATTGTTCGACCTCACAGCCGAGCAGTTAGACTTCGTTGATGCTGTTGATTGGTTTATTTATGCGTGTTTTGCTATTGACTTTGTGATTAAGCTGTATCTTGCGCCTTCCATCCGCGAACACTTACGGCGCAATTGGCTGGATGTCATCATCTTGGCTCTACCGTTGCTTCGACCGCTCAGGTTGGTGCAGAGTGTCCGATGGCTGCGCGTGCTGAGAGCGATGCGCCTCATGGTTTTCGCTGTTGAAGGAGCAAAGAGGCTCAGAACCATCCTGAACCGTAGAGGTTTCAGTGCGGTTATGGTGGTAACGCTCATTGTAATTATGATATGTGCAGGTTTAGTTTATGTTTTTGAGCGTTCGGAAGGTGGCACAATTCAGGAATTTGGTGACGCTTTATGGTGGGCACTCGCGACTGTGACTACAGTTGGCTACGGCGATGCCGTGCCCCGCACAGCCGAAGGTAGGGGCATAGCGACATTCCTGATGTTTGCAGGAATTGCTTTTTACAGTATCCTTACGGCGAACGTAGCCGCTTTCTTCGTGGAAGCTGATGAAAAACACTCCAACAAGGAGTTGGAACAAAAGCTAGATACCATCATTCAGCGTTTGGACTCATTAGAGGCTTCAATAAATACAACAAATACAACAGCGGAAACTGGTCGTAAGGATCCTAGCTAAAGGAGTTTATTATGAGGAAAGCCACACCTTTGCAGAGGTTCAGATACCTGTTCGATAATACGATGTCGCGGGGTACTATTGCTCTGATCGGCTGGTTGGCAGTCATCTCTTTGCTGATGATCATTGCGATATCCTTGTTGGTATTGCTCTCCGGTGCCGCTCCCGTCACCGAAGATGGACAATCGGCAGGCCTGGGCGATCTGATCTGGATGGGCTTCGCTCGTGCTATGGACTCGGCTGCTGTGTGGGGTGATACCGGCAATTGGCTCTTTGTAACAGCCATGCTCGGTATTACGCTAGGCGGGATCTTCATAGTCAGCAGCCTCATCGGTGTATTGACATCGGGTATTGATAGCAGGATTTCCGAGTTGCGCAAAGGCCGCTCTTTCGTTCTTGAAAGTGGACACACTCTCATACTGGGCTGGTCTGACCAGGTGTTCAATATACTCTCACAGTTAGCGGTAGCGAATGCGAATAAGAGGCGATCTTGTGTGGTGATCCTTGCCGAGAAAGACAAGGTAGAGATGGAGGACGAGATCCGAGAGAAGGTGGACTCTCTAGGCAAGATGAGGGTTGTATGTCGTACAGGAAGCCCTATCGACTTGACGGACCTTGAGATCGTCAATCCTCACGAAGCACGTTCGATCATTATTGTTCCGAGGGAGGAGATCGAATCGGACGCGCAGGTTATCAAGACGGTGCTGGCTATAACTAATAACCCTCGGCGGCGACCTGAGCCTTACTATATCATCGCGGAGCTGACCGACGCGAAGAATATGGAGGCGGCACGCCTGGTTGGGGGTAGCGAAACGGAGTTTTTGGATGCTAACAACACTATAGCCAAGCTTATTGTGCAAACAACCAGGCAGGTCGGCTTGTCAGGGGTCTATATGGAACTGTTGGATTTTGAAGGGGATGAGATCTACTTCCAGGAGGAACCTGCTTTAGTAGGCAAGACGTTCGGTGATGCTCTCCTGTCCTATGAAAAGTCTACCGTTATAGGTCTGCAATTCAGCGATGGCAGCGTGAAATTGTGCCCAGATATGGATACCGTGATTTCGGCGGGTGACAAGGTGGTGGCTATTTCTGAAGATGATAACACAGTAGTGCTCTCATCTACGACGCCGAACATAGATGCGAGCGCGATTGCAGACGTAGTTCCAAAAGAGGCAGAGCCAGAGCATACTTTGATCCTGGGGTGGAACAGGCGCGCCACAACTATTATCAATGAACTGGACAGCTACGTGGCTCCGGGTTCTACCGTGGCCGTGGTGGCCGCGACCGAGGACGGCGCGGAACAGATCGAGCGGCTCTGCTCGGACTGCAAGAACCTGGAGATCACGTACCGTCAGGGTGATACGACCGACCGCCGGACGCTGGACGCCCTCAACCCGCACGAGTTCCAGCATATTGTGGTGCTGTGCTACTCGGACACGCTGGACGCGCAGCGCGCCGACGCCCGCACGCTGATTACGCTGCTCCATTTGCGCGACATCGAGCGGCGGATGGGGGAGCGATTCTCTATCGTGAGCGAGATGCTGGACGACCGGAACCGGGAGCTGGCGGAGGTGACGGAGGCTGACGACTTCATTGTGAGCGATAAGCTGATCAGCTTGATGCTGGCGCAGATATCGGAGAACAAGCACCTGAAGGATGTGTTCGCGGACCTGTTCGACCCGGAGGGGTCGGAGATATATGTGAAGCCGGCGGCGGATTACGTGGCGGCGGGCAAGCCGGTCAGCTTCTATACCGTGGTGGAGGCGGCGCGGCGGCGCGGGCATTGCGCGATAGGGTATATTTCGACGAACGGGAACGGCACGCACAAGACGAGCGTGGTGGTGAACCCGACGAAGTCGAGCCAGGTCAGCTTCTCGCAGGCGGATCGGGTGGTGGTGCTGGCGGAGGAATAGGTCACGCGCAACCGACAATAAACCTCATGACCAGTGATTGGTGTGCAATAGTTATTGCATAATCCTATGAATTATCCATAGGATTATGCAATAACTATTGCATATTTGCTATAATCTTATGAACAACTCATAGGATTATGTGCATGGAACAACCTATTGTAGCGAGAAGAGCAAAACTATCATTCATAGCAGAAGAACAGGCGGGGTATTTTACGGCCAAGCAAGCCCTGTCTGTGGGCTATTCGTATGCTGACCAACATTATCAGACTGGTTCAGGTAATTGGAGCAGGGTAGATCGAGGGATTTATAGGCTGGCGAATTATCCCACTTTCCTGTCGAGGGATGATCTTGTGGTTATGTCTCTCCTCAGCGCAGACCGTTGTGGGGAGCCGCAAGCCGTGGTATCGCATGAGAGCGCGCTATCGGTGCACGGTATGAGCGATGCCAATCCGGCACGCATACACCTGACTGTGCCACCACGCTACCGCAAGCAGATGCCACCAGGAGTCGTGCTTCATAAGGCATCGCTTTCGAGCATCGATTGGGAGCAGCGCGAAGGCTATCGCGTAACCACGCCGCTTCGGACTATACTTGATACGGCGGCAACGCCAACCAGTTGGCCTTATCTTACCGATGCTGTCTATGATGCTTTGCGAAAGGGGCTTGTGCGGGCATCGCAGCTTGCGCTAACTGCTAACGAGGAGAGTAATAAAGAGGTGCAAAAGTGGCTGCTGTCGGCGTTGGAAGTTGCCGAGCAGAGGATTGCCAGGCTGGTGGGCAGATAATGCCGAGAAGATAGTAAGAGTTCAGACTTACGGTAGAAATGTTGTAGGGGCACCTCTTGTGGGTGCCCTGATGGGGTAAGATCCAGGTAAGGGAACAGGGCACCCACAAGGGGTGCCCCTACGATCCGGTTTTCTCTACCCCAACTCTGAACGCTTACAGACGATACATGTCTATACCCTTCCACGCGACGAGGGGTCTAATACCAGGATAAAGGATTTGCTGGATCTTGTGTTGCTGATAGACCTGGGTTTGCCTGGGAGAAGTGTGGTTGCGGAGGCTGTGCGCGCTACGTTTGAGCGACGTAAGACCCATGATATACCTGTGATTTTGCCTGACCCGCCTCCGGCGTGGCGGGAGCGCTATGCAGCTATTGCAGCCGAGTGCGGAGTTAGCAAAACACTAATGGAAGACGCAATTAGATATGTTTCCGATTACTGGGAATCCCTGAACATTAGAAATTAGCTTATGGGAAAGAGGAGAAGAGGATGGAAGTGAGGTTGCTTGGGGCGCACCAGGGGCAGAGCCGCGACATCGGGTTTATGTCGATCCTGGTGGATGGGAGGCTGGCGATAGACGCGGGTGGGCTTACTACCGCGCTTACGCTGGGGGAGCAGGAACGGGTGGAAGCGGTGCTGGTGACACACCGGCATTTCGACCATATCAAGGACCTTGTGGGGCTGGCGCACAACAACTGGCAGGTGCGGAGCCTGCATATCTATTGCATCGATGACGTGAGGGCGGCTTTGCAGACGCACGTGTTCAATGACGTGCTGTGGCCGACTATGAGCGTACAGAGGGACTCGTTTTTCCCGCTGACGTGGCACAGGGTTGAGGCGGGCGTGCCGTTGGAGGTGTTAGGGTACAGGGTGACGCCTATCGAGGTGTCGCATACCGTGCCGGCGGTGGGGTACATGGTCGAGGGCGATGGGGGCAGCTTCTTTTACACCGCCGACACGCGAGGCGACGGGGACCCGCCCTGGGCAGAGATTAGGCCGGACCTGCTGATCGCCGAGACGACGATGGAGTGCGCGAACGAGCCACTGGCGTACACTTTCGGGCATATGACGCCGATGTCGCTGGGGCGCGAGCTTCGGGCTTTTCACGCCCGGCAGGGGTATTATCCGCGCACGGTATGCGTGCATATCAACCCGCACCAGGAGGCGCAAGTGGTGCGCGAGCTTGCGGTGTTGGCCGAGGAGCTGGGGGCAGAGATTGTGCCGGGGCGCGAGGGGATGATCTGGACGGTAGACGGTAGACGGTAGACGGTAGTGAGTTGTCAGTTGACAGTTGTCAGTTGTCAGTTGTCGGTAGACGGCGGCTTAAAATACTGATAACCGACAACTGACAACTGACAACCGTCCCAGGAGCTAGATTACTTTCGCGCGCACTCTCGCGGAGACCCAGTCCATAGCGATGACTACGATGGCGATGGCCCAGATGGCGGTGGCCGCTTTGTGGAAGTCGCCCAGGTTGATGAACTGTTGCAAGATGAAGCCGACGCCGCCGCCACCCACGAAGCCGATGATGGTGGAGGCGCGCACGTTCCTGTCCCACATGTAGAGGGTGAAGGCGATGAACTGCGGGATGAACTGCGGGATGACCCCATACTGGATCACCTGGATGCGGTTGGCCCCGGTGGCTGTGATCGCTTCGAGGGGGCCTGGATCTATAGCTTCTATGGCTTCCGAGTAGAACTTACCGAGGGACGCTATCGCGTAGACCATGAGGGCGAGCACACCCGCGAAGGGGCCGAGGCCCACGGTGGCCGCGAAGATCACCGCCAGGATGAGCGATTCTATAGAGCGCAGGATGTTGAGCACCGTGCGTGCCAGGGTGTAGATGGCGGTGCCCCAGAAGGTCTTGGGCATCAGGTTACGGGCGGCGAAGAAGCTAAGGGGAAGGGCCACGAAGATCGCGAAGGTGGTCGCCATCAATGCCAGGAAGATAGTTTCGCCCATCTTTTCCAGGACCAGCCCTAGCGTGTCGCTGAAGTAGAGGTTGCCGAAGTTCCAGTCCTGTACGGCAAAGAGGGTATTGGGGAAACCGAAGGAGTTGACCACATCGCCAGGATTGCCGGGGACTTGCACCTCCGTCGTGAAGTTACCATTGGCATCCGCGGCGAACGGGCCGAGAGGCTGGGTGTAGGCGTTGGTGCCTGTGCTTTGCCAGAGTATTTTGCCGGCGGTACTGGGGCGGAAGCCTTCGCCGGTGACCGTGATTTTTTGGCCGGGCGCGCCCTGGTCGGTGGAGATAGTGAGGGTGACGTTGAAGGTTTCGAGGTCGGCGCCTTCGGTTTGCGTGTTTTCGGGGTTGCCTGCCCGCTTGATAATGGCGGTAGTCGCGGTCTCAATAGTGGCGGGCACTGTCTGGGCGGGGGGAGTGTCCACACCTACCACGGGCAGGGATACCTGCAACTGCTTCTGGTCCTGCGATATGACATCGGGTTGCAGAAGCTCGCCCAATCTGCGTTGCAACTCTGGCCATTTCTCTACAAGTGTGGGTGGGTCTATTTGCGCCACTTCCCAGCCTACGACGTGGGCGGCTATGACAGCGACCATCAACACCAGGGCGAACCAGGAGCGCAGGAAGAAGGGCTTGGGCGGCCTGACGAGGGGCCGCATCGTGCCGGGTATGCTGCTTTGCTCCTGCCTGGGTAGGGGCTTATCGACTGTTGCCATTTATCCCTCCGGGGTTACCAGCTCAAGGCTCGAAGCTCAGGGTATGGCTATCAACTAGCCTGGTGGTTGATCATATCTAGCAACAATTCCTGCGAAGCTCCTGTCCGGCGCTACTTTGGCTTCGCCTGGGCCGATCTCTACTTCTACCGCGTCTTCGCCGTAGATGTCGCGGAACTTCTTTTCGTCGATTTCGAGGGCGGGGCCGTCGAAGACGACTTCGCCGCCTTCGCCGTCGTTGCGGAGGGCGATCACGCGGTGGGCGTAGCGGCGGGCGAGGGAGAGGAAGTGGAGGTTGCAGAGGACGGTGATGCCGTCTTCCTTGTTGATCTGTTCGAGGTACTTCATGACGGAGTGGGAGGTGGCGGGGTCGAGGGAGGCCACCGGCTCGTCGGCGAGCATGTAGCGGGGTTCCTGCATGAGGGCGCGGGCGATGCCGACACGCTGCTGCTGGCCGCCCGAAAGCTGGTCGGCGCGGTTCCAGGCTTTCTGGGGGATGCCGACGCGCTCCAGGTTGTGCATAGCCATTGTGTAGTCTTCCTGGGAGAAGCGGTGGAAGAGGGAGGGGAGGGTTGGTTTGTAGCCGAGCCTGCCGGAGAGGACGTTGGTCATGACGGAGGAGCGCCTGACGAGGTTGAACTGCTGGAAGATCATCCCTATCTTGAGGCGTATCTTGCGTAGCTGCGCGCCGTTGGCGGCGGTGACTTCCTGCCCATCGACCAGGACGCGCCCGGAGGTGGGCTTGATGAGGCCGTTGATGCAGCGCATGAGGGTGGACTTGCCTGAGCCGGAGAGGCCGATGATCACCAGGAACTGGCCATCCGGGATATCGATGGTGACGTTGTGCAGGGCTTTGGTGCCATCGTCGTAGATCTTGCCGAGGTTTTCGATCCTGATCATAACCCCTCCATGATAGAGCGAAAGGCTGGACCGCACCGTATAAAGGGCGGGATTATTCGCACCATATGATACCATAAAGGTCAAGGAGGTGGTTGTCAGTTGTCAGTTGTCGGTTGTCGGTTGTCGGTTGTCGGTTGTCAGTTGTCGGTGGTTGGTGGTTGGTGGTTGGTGGTTGGTGGTTGGTGGTTGGTGGTTGGTGGTTGGTGGTTGGTGGTTGGTGGAGGGGCAGCAGGTTCGTAGGTAGAGTGTGTTTTCAAAGCAGAGGAAGCAGAGATAGCAGAGGAAAGCAGAGTTTTCTTATTTATTTCCTTAACCCCTAAATCCCTAATCCTTTATTCTCTGCTTTCCTCTGCTATCTCT
>JBAURA010000051.1:0-2203 GCA_049580985.1 Chloroflexia bacterium | reverse complement strand
ATATCGCGTACTGCGTCAGGCCGAGCAGGCCGACGCCGAACACCTTGCCGAGCATCAATTCTATAGGCCGTATCGCGGTGATGAGTATCTCCATCACCCGGCTGCTCTTCTCCTCCACCACCCCCATAGCCACCTGCACCCCGTACATCAATATAAGTATGTAAAGCCCAATCAATAGAAAGTAGACCAGCGCCGTCGAATTGAACTGCGCCCTCTCGTCCTTCAGCACCGCCCCCACAATAGGCTCCACCTTCAGTTCCGGCGGACTGAACACCGCCTGCGCCTGCTCCGGCGTGATCCCGAACTCCTGCAACTTCCCCTGCGTCAAAGCAGCGCTCAGGTAAGCGTTCAGCTGCGCCGCCTCCAACCCTCCGGGCCGGTCCTTACCATAATAGACAAAAGTAGCGTTACTCGGCTTATCCCCGCTCACCACCAGGTACGCCTTGATCTCCCCCTTATTCACCTGCTCCGCCAGCGCCGCCTGCTCCCCCGTCTCCGCCTTCACGAACATAATGCTCTGCGTCAAAGGCAGTTGCCCCGCGTTCGCCGCCTGCCCAGGCACCGGCGTCGGCGTGGGCCGCGACAACACCTCCAGGTACGGGTACACCACGTTGCGCGGGTCAACCACCGCCACCTTCGAAGCCGTGCTCTGGTCCAGCAAGTTCAATAGCGCCGGTACAAACGCCAGCGCCGCCAACCCCAGCACCCCCACAACAGTCCCAATAATAAACCCCGGACTCCTCACCCTCTGCCAGTACTCCCGCCTCATTATCAACTGTATATTCCTCAACCTCATCGCTCACCTCTCCACTGACGGTAGACGGCAGACCGTAGACCGTAGCAATTACGTTTTACGTTTTACGCTCCCACCGTCCACCGTCCACCGTCCACCGTCCACCGTCCACCGTCCGTCCTATCCTTCCGTCAGCACTTTCCCTCCCGGCAGCCCGCCCTCCTCCACCAACTGCTGCACCGCCGCCGGATCCGCCTTCTGCACCACCTCCAGGAATATCTCCTGCAACGTCGGCTCCACCAGTTCGAACCGCCTCACGTGCCCCGGCCCCTCCGCGATCGCCAGCTTCAGGATCTCGTCGCCGTCGGTGCCGCCATGCATCTCAAGCCGCAAGCTCTCGGCCCGGCGCTCATGTATCGTCAAACCATAAGGAGCGAGCGCCCCCACAAACCGCTCCAGGTCGGGAGGCTCCCCATTCTCCGCCGCGAACCCTATCTCGACAAGTTGCTTCCCGCTCTGCCGCTTCAGGTCCGAGATCAACCCCGTTGTCAACAGCTTGCCCCTGTGTATGATAGCCACGTAGTCGCAAAGCTCCTCCACCTGCTCAAGCCTGTGGCTCGAAAAGACTATCGTCTTCCCCTGCGCCTGCCTCTGGACCAGCGTATTCCTCAACACATCCGTATTTATCGGGTCCAGCCCCGAAAACGGCTCGTCCAGCAGCATCAGGTCCGGGTCGTGCAGGATCGCCGCCAGCACCTGCACCTTCTGCTGGTTCCCCTTCGAAAGCTCCTCCACCTTCCGGTTCCAGGCATCCCCCAGCCCCACCCGCCCAAGCCACTCGTGCGCCCGCCTGGTCGCCTCTCCCGTAGAAAGCCCGTACAACCCCGACAGGAACACCAGCTCCTCCCCCACCTTCATCTTCAAATACAGCCCGCGCTCCTCCGGCAAATACCCGAACGTGTCCCTACCTGCTTCCGAGCTTGGCCGCCCGTTCCACAAGATCGTGCCCGCGTCCGGGCTTAGTATGTTCAGCACCATCCGCAACGTGGTCGTCTTACCCGCCCCGTTCGCCCCCAGCAGCCCGAACATCGACCCCCTGGGCACCGTGAACGTGAGGCTATCTACAGCCACCACCTTCTGAAACACCTTGCGTACCCCGTCCAAGACCAGGCCGCCGTTCTGCATCCTAGACATTATCTGCTAACTCCTGCTAGTGAGTTGCCCCTGCCCGCTCCGCCCTTTGCCCCCTAATTGTACAACCACCCCACAACCGGCCCAAGCCCCTTCCCACATCAAATTAGGGTAAAGGGGGTGCAGGGGTACTCCCCTGCCGGGGGTTTGGTGGTGTCCCCCAACTTTCCCTTCTACTTATTTCTTGCTCCGTGCCATTTTTAGGCGGCGGTTGTACAATATCCTGTGCGGACTATCATCCCCTCCGCGCCCCAACCCAATAGAAGAGAGGCTAAACAC
>JBAURA010000050.1:0-8220 GCA_049580985.1 Chloroflexia bacterium | reverse complement strand
GGCGCAGATCGTCCTGGCTGACGAGATCAACCGCGCTACCCCCAAGACCCAATCCGCCCTTCTCGAGTCGATGGAAGAGAAGCAGGTTACGGTCGATGGGGTGACCTACCCGCTCCCCAAGCCTTTCATCGTGCTCGCTACCCAGAACCCCATAGAATACGAGGGGACCTTCCCCCTGCCCGAAGCGCAGCTCGACCGCTTTCTGATCCGCATCACTCTCGGCTATCCGAGCCGTACCGAGGAGATCGAGGTGCTGAATCGCCAGGAGCAGATTCACCCCCTGTCCCAGTTGCACCAGGTAGTGGAATCGAACGAGCTGATCGCGGCGCAGCAGGCGATCAAAAGCGTGCACGTCGATAGGCTCATCAAAGAGTACATCGTGGGCATCGTGTCGGCCACGCGGCGGCACGACGACATCTACCTGGGCGCAAGCCCGCGTGGTTCGCTCGCGCTGCAATCCTCCGCGCAGGCGCGCTCCGCTATCATGGGCCGCGACTACGTCATCCCCGACGACATCAAGGCCCTGGCCGAGCCGACCCTCGCGCACAGGCTCATCCTCAACCCGGCGGCCCGCATCCGCAACGCCGACCCCCGCTCCGTCATCGCCGAGATCCTCAGAAACACCCCAGTCCCAGGCACTCTGCCCGCTCCCAGCAGGCGGGCGTAGCAGTACCGACGAAGGACGAAAGACGAAAGACGAAGCCAGAGCCAGCACTCTCCCGAACGTTCGTCCACCGTCTTTCGTCCTTCGTCCTTCGTCGTCCCAGAGGCAAACCTTTGTCAGACTACTCTAACGCAATCAGGCTGGCGATCTTCACGGTCGCCATATACGTGGCGGCGCAGACCGTGGGGCTGCGGCTCCTCTACTACCTGGCCTACGTGCTCTTCGCCGTGCTGCTGGCGGCCTTCCTGTGGGCGCAGTTCAGCAAGCGCGGCCTGCGCGTGCGCCGCAGCGTCGAGCCTGCCCAGGCGCAGGTGGGCGGCACCGTGCAGGAGACAATAGAGATCGAGAACCTGTCGTGGCTGCGCAAGTTGTGGCTGGAGGTGCGCGACCGCTCGACGCTGCCAGGCCACCACGTGGGAGCGGTCGTCTCGCTCAAGGGGCGGGCGGCCAAGCGCTGGCGCGTGCGGACCCTGTGCACCCATCGTGGGCTGTACAGGCTGGGGCCAACCGCCATCCTCACGGGCGACCCGTTCGGCCTCTTCATGACGGGGCGGGTGTTCGACACTGGTGCCGAGCTGCTGGTCTACCCGGCTATCGTGCCGTTGCAGAGTTTTGGGCTGCCATCCGGCGAATTGCCGGGCGGTGGGCGCACAGAGCGCCGTTCCTTTCACTCGACCCCTAACGCCGCGGGTATACGCGAATACCTGCCCGGCGACGCGATGAACCGCATCCACTGGCCCGTAAGCGCGCGCACTCAGAAGCTGATGGTCAAAGAGTTCGAGCTTGACCCCACCGCCGACCTGTGGCTCATCCTGGATCTGCACGCCGGGGTGCACGTGGCGGCAAACGACCACGCCTCCCAGGACGACAGCTACGAACCGAGGCCGCGCGCAGGCTGGCTGCCCGGTCTGGCGCGCGACGGAGGGGCTTCGGCCGGTGCCGACTTGCACCAGGCCGGCCCGATCCCACTCGACCCTACAACCGAGGAGTATTCGGTGGCGGTGGCCGCCTCGCTCGCGGCGTACTTCCTTTCGCAGGGCAAGTCGGTCGGTATGATCGCCTGGGGCCAGCACAGGGTAACTCTGCCCGCCGACCGGGGAGGTCGCCAACTGACCAAGATACTGCGCGCCCTGGCCGTATTGCGCGCCGAGGGAAATATGCCGCTGGGCCAGGTGCTGGCCGCCGAGCAACGCCTGTTCGGCAAGCAGGACACCCTGGTGGTCGTCACCCCGTCGCTGGCCGACGAGTGGGTGCAATCGCTACAGGCGCAGCTCTTCCGCGTGGCCAGCGCCGCCACGGTGATCGTCGAGCCGGGCACCTTCGGCGGCGGGGGCAACCCGCTCCTGACCGTCAGCGCCCTCTCAGCATTGAACGTCCCAAGCTACATGGTCAAGCGCGACGACGCCCTCGACGCCGCCCTCCGCCAGCAGTTCGGCGGCCCCGCCGTCCGCAATCTACGCTGACGGACGAAGGACGAAAGACGACGGCAAACTACATTATTCCATCGTTCATCGTCCTTCGTCTCAACCTTCCGTCATTGTCCCCCACGGAACTATTCAGGTATAATTGGAGTGTATTACATAATGGGTTCACGCCGCGGCACGGTAACTCCCCAACGTATCTTTCCCAAATCATGATCAAACTCCTTCGTCTCCAAGAGGGTTGGCTCACCGTCGGCCTGCTCGCCATGCTCCTCTTCAGCGTCACGCTGTCGATCCAGCAAGCGCAGTGGTCCGATGGCCTCTCAATTCTGACGCCGATCACCCTGATCGGCATGGCAACCGGCATCGTACTTGCCAAGGTGCGCGGCGTCCCTCGCTTCCTGCTCGACCTCGTCGGCCTGATGATCGGGGTCAACACCATCCTGATCGCCGTCGCCAGCGTCATGCGCGACCCCCGCTTCGACACCATCCAGGATCGCGTGCAGGATCTCCTGGCGCGCACCTCCGGCTGGGTAGACGTGGCCGCTCGTGGCGACATGAGCGATGACGTGGTCGTCTTTATCCTGTCGCTCGCCGTGGTCTGCTGGGTGCTGGCCTACAGCAGCGCCTATTTCGTCTTCCGCTCCAGGCAGTTGTGGTGGGCGCTCGTGCCCAACGGCGTAGCGCTCCTGATCAACCTGTCGTACTCCCTGAACAACCTGAACGGGTACATCATTATCTTCATGTTCAGCGCGCTCCTGCTGATGATACGCTTCAACCTCCTGATGAAGGAAGAGCGCTGGCAGCGAGAGCGCGTAAACTACTCGCCTCACCTCACCTGGGCCTTCCTGTGGGCCGGGAGCGCGCTTTCCATAGCGGTAGCTCTCCTCATGTGGTACGTGCCCGCCACCGCCGTCAACAGCACCCTCAACTCCCTCTGGGAGAAGGTGAACAAGCCCTGGGTTGACTTCCAGGACTGGATGTCGGCGCGGTGGGGAGGGGTCAACGGCAACGGCGTGGCGTCGATAGGGGGTGGGTACTCGTCCTTCAACGATTCGTTCGTGATGGGCGGCGCGCTCAACCTGAGCAACAACGTCGCCATGCTGGTCAGCTCCGGCGAGCGCCGGTATTGGCGTGTGCGCACCTGGGACCTGTATACAGGTACCGGCTGGAGCAGCACTGCCGAAGATACGTTTCACATCGAGGGTATGAACCCGCTGCTGACTCTCGACACCAGCCGGAGGCTCCCGCAATACGACGAAGCGCGCCATCCACTCACCTATACGGTGACGATGATCAATCCAAAGGGCGACCTGATGTTCGCCGCCTCGCGCCCGGTGGAGTTCGACCGGCCCACGTTCCTGGAGTTCTCCTGGCGGCCAATCAACATCTCATATAACGTCGAAGAACTGGACCTGTCGAGCGCCGCGCTGAATGGCGTGCCGCTGGAGCTACAGGATGGCAACTTCCTGCATTTCCTGCAACAGGCGCAGAAAGAATTGAGAGCCGGACGCGAGCCTTGCACGTCGTCGGAGCCGCTCGACTGTCTGTACGCCACCCCGCAAGGGCCGCAGATCCTCGAAGCTATGCAGAGGCTCAAAGACGACCGCGGCATCGACGTTATCCTTAACCTGACGCCCGCGCCGGTCTACAACCTGGAGCTGCGCGCCAGTGGCGAAGTCTCCGTATACGAGGACCTGTCGAGCGTGCACGCCAAGGACGACAAGGGCGCCACGCAGTTGCAGCCCAACGATACCTACACCGCAGTGTCGATGGTATCCAATGCTACGGACGCGGAGCTACGGGAGGATAGTACATCCTACCCCAACTGGATATACGATCGTTATATGAGCGTGCCGGCGGTCGTGCCGAGGAGTGTAGAGAACCTTGCCGAGAGGATAGTGCGCGACGCCGGGGCCACTAACCCTTACGATAAGGCCCATGCGATTGAGAGCTACCTGCGCGATCCCGAGAATTTCACCTACAGCACCGACATTGACCCCCCTGCCAACGGAGCGGAGCGCATAAGCTGGTTCCTGTTCGATGGTAAGGAAGGGTATTGCGAATACTTCGCGGGCGCGATGGTAATCATGCTGAGGCAGGTGGGCGTGCCGGCGCGGCTGGCCGGTGGCTACGCGCCGGGCGACTATGACCCGCAGACCGCCACCTATACGATCCGCGAGTCTTCAGCGCACGCGTGGCCGGAGGTCTACTTCCCTACCTATGGCTGGATCGAGTTCGAGCCGACGCCTTCGCAGGCCGTGGTGGTCCACGAGGATCTAGATTCGACCCAGCCGGCCCCTGCGCCGACGGTTGAGCCTACAGCGGGAACAGGGCCGTCGCCAACGGCAACTGTGGACACCAGGGCCGCCGAAGCCAGCCGTCCTGGCGCTGATGGTCAAACCGCCGGAGGGCTGGACTTCGTCGGCAACCCGTGGGTGTGGGCAGGGGCAGCGGCTGTCGTGTTAGGGGTATGCCTGTTCCTATTCTTCCCACAGTCGCCCTTCAGCCGTGATAAGAGGCGGCCCGGCAATGCCGGGTTCTACTACCGGCGGATGCTCTTCTGGTCGAAGCTGTTGCGTACCGGGCCCGCTGCCCACCAAACGCCGTACGAGTTCAGCGAATCGCTTTCCCGCGAGGTGCAGGGCACGTCCCTCTTTGCGCGCACCATCGCCCGTGCCTACGTGCGCGAGCGATTCAGCAAGGATGGCCTGGACCAGGCCGAGCGCAAGCACGTGGGGATTGCCTATGACAGCCTGCGCGCCAGGCTGCTGCGAAGCGTGCCGGGCAGGCAGGTGCGCCGCATCCTACGCCGCCGTAAGTAATTTCGGATTGCGGAGTTCAGATTTCGGATCTAGTCGTGAGCAATCCGAAATTACCCGCTGAGCGGATTTCCTGTATAGTAATAAGCATGCCACAAAAGCGCAGGCCAAAGAGCGCGCAAAAGTTCCGGTACGCCGGGCAGCGCACCAATAACCCCACTCCCGGCAGGGTCAAAACCGTTGCAGCGCGGGGCGAGGCCGCGCATATCGCACCGCAGCCTGTGTTGGTGCCGTCTGTCCCATCTCTTCTCGATGGCACACCGTTTATGTCTGCTACTATGCCCGCAGGGCAGGGCGAAGCGGCTTTACCGCTGGCGCAAGGCGGGCTTACCGGCGTCGCTACTCCCATCAACGAGGCACGCCCCAGGTGGCGGCAGAGTAAACCCTGGACGGTGGGAAGGATAGTGCGTTGGGCGCTTGGCGCGCTTGGGATCGTCCTGCTGGCCCTTGGCGGCTACGGGGTATACCTCTTCATCCGGTTTCAGGGCAGCATCTTCCACGAGTTGCCCCCCACTCCCACCGCCCTGATCGAGGTGTTGCCTCCCCAGCCAACCGCCTTGCCCGGCCAGCCCACTCCTACGGTTCGGGCTTTGCCCACGCCCGACCACGTTCGCAGCCTCCCCGCAGGCAGGTTCAATATCCTGGTGCTGGGGACAGACAAGCGTCCGAACGACCCGGACCACTCAGCGCGTAGCGACTCGCTCGTGCTTGTGAATGTGGATAGGACCTCGCGCACGGTGCGCCTGATGTCGGTCCCGCGCGACCTGATCGTGGATATCCCCGATTATGGCTTGAATAAAGTGAACGCGGCATATCTGTTCGGCGAGTATTACAAGGAGCCGGGTGGCGGCCAGGCGCTGTCGCTCAGGAGCCTGAGCAACTTCTTCGACGTGGCGATCGACTACTATGTGACGGTCAACTTTGATGGGTTCCGCACCGTAGTTGATACCATAGGCGGGATCGACGTGCAGGTACCATACGAGATGGACGACTTCGATTACCCCTCCGACGACGAGGGAGACCCCTTCGGCACTTTACACCTCCATTTCGACGAAGGGTGGCAGCACATGGATGGCAAGACCGCCCTCAGATACGCGCGCACGCGCCACGCGGATAACGACTTCGCGCGCAGCAAGAGGCAGTTGCAAATCGTCATGGCGATCCGGCAGAAGGCGCTGTCGCTCGACCTTCTGCCCTCGGTGCCTTCGATCATGGACCAGCTTGGAGGGATGGTCGAGACTAACATCCCGTGGGAGCAGCAGTTGGGGCTTGCGCAGCTAGGGTTCGGCCTGTCGGCTTCCTCCATTATGACCGCCTCGATAGATGGCACGCTGGTGACCGGCGCTTACCTGCCCGACGGCGGCGAAGGCTTGAAGCTCGACTGGGACGCAGCGCAGCCGATGCTTGATGAATTCTTCGGGTTTGATACCGCCACCCCCACACCGGCACGCCGCGCCACTCCCACCCGCACGGCGGTCCGCCGCTAACATGGTTGAATTAAGGCAATATTCATGCTGCCTGTCTTGATAGACGCAGAGGCTGATGGTAAGATCGATATAAGCCCGTGAGAATGGTCACGGGCCATGTGCAAGTAGAGCAAAACCGACAATGGCTCAACGAGTCGCTCCCGCCCACAAGGGCGCTACCCCACCTGCCAGGCGTGCAGCCACACCCCAGATCGTAGACGAGGCCCGCCAGGGACCACGGCGCGACCTCATCGAGACCGTGTGGGTGCTCTTCTGTTCCGTGAAGTTCGCCGTCGTGCTCAATGTGACCCTGGCTTTCGTGGTGATGCTGGGCACGATCATCCCGCAGTTGCAGCCGGGCGTGCAGGACTCGACCGAGGCGCTCGCGCAGTTCCTCGACGGCGCGAAAGGGCGCTACGGCGACCTGGCGGGGGTAATGTACTGGGCCGGTTTCTTCGACATATATAATTCGCTGCCGTTCAGGATGCTGGTAGTGTTCGTGATCTTTGGGATCATCATCTGCACCCTCAACAGGTGGCAGCCGACCATGCGCCTCATCGGCAAGCCCATGCTCAGGGCCAACGACGCATTTCTCGCCGGTCTGACCGAGCGAGCGCAGTTCCGGGCGGTGCCCGTGTCCCAGGCGCGTGCCGAGGAGGCGCTACGCAGCGCGTTGCGCAAAGGTCGCTACCGGGTGCTCTTCGAGCGCTCGGACGACGGCTCGACTCTACACCTGTACGCCGACCGCGACCGCTGGTCCAAGCTGGTGACGTTCGTCAGCCATGCCGGGCTTGTGATGCTTATCCTCTCGGCTGCCTTCATCACCCAGATCGGGTGGCGCGAGCGCTCTCTCATGTTCAAGCCGGGCGTGCCTGTTAACGTGGGGCACGGGACAGACTTCAGCGTGGCGAACGTCGGGTGGGAGATCGAGTATTACCCGGACGGCCAGGCGATCAAGGAGTACAGGAACACGCTGGCGGTGTACGAAAACGACACGCAAGTGCTCACTAAGACGATCATCGTCAACGACCCGCTCAAGTACAAAGACGTAAACTTTTTCCTGGTGAGCTACCTGCCCGTGCTCTACGTAAGAGGAGAGGACGCCG
Source organism: Chloroflexia bacterium (assembly GCA_049580985.1). Classification (GTDB taxonomy): domain Bacteria; phylum Chloroflexota; class Chloroflexia; order QHBQ01; family JADMIH01; genus JADMIH01. The sequence goes on along the minus strand of JBAURA010000050.1, from coordinate 741 downwards.
CCGGGGCTACGCTGCCCCTGAACATGATGGGCGCGAGCGGGCCGATATCGGAGACCGTCGCGGGTGGGGAGGCCCTGCTCGACTTCGCCTTCACCAGCGACGACAATCTTCCGCTTGACTACGTGCAGTTTCGCGGGCCTGAGCATACGCTAACCCTGGAGCTGACTTACTATCAGAACGTGGCTCGCGCTCCAAACGAGAATCCCGCCGCCTACGCCAGGGCTTTCGTGGACCAGCAATTCGAGAAGCCGATCTACGACGCTTTCATCCCGCGCACCGGGCCGCTGGCGCTGCCCGGCTACGAGCAGTACAGGTTCAACTTCCGGCAGGACACGGCCACGGTGCTGGAGGTCGCGCAGGACCCAGGGCTGGGCGTGGTGGGCTTCTTCTTTACAGTCATGGGGCTAGGCTTTACAATATCGCTCTACACCACGTTTACACGCTGCTGGGCGCGGGTCACGCCCGCCGAGGCCGAGGGCGCGGTCAACATAGTGGTGGGTGGGCTGGCGGAGAAGAATAAGGTGGCGTTCGAGCGAGATTTCGAGAAACTCGCGTTGAGGATCAAGGACGCGCTGGCGCGAGAAGCATAACAGGGGGTCAGGAGGCAGAACATGGGATTTGAGAATGCGACTATAGGTTTCAACGAGGCTACCCTCACTTCTTTGGCCTACGTGAGCTACCTGCTGGCGTTTCTCTTCTACGGCGTGCATCTACTCACGCGGGAGGCGCGCGCCGTGCGCG
>JBAURA010000049.1:0-5896 GCA_049580985.1 Chloroflexia bacterium | reverse complement strand
TCGAGCGGGATTCGGCTTCTTTCAGGCGTGGATCTTACACCCACAAACAGGATCTTTGCCCACCCGATTCTTCGCCACGCTCAGAATGACAACCTCTTCGTTAGTTCCTTTACTGCTACTTCTTCGTTTGTGAGCCACTGAGCGAAGCGAAGCGAAGCATCTGGTGAGCAGAGATTCTGTTCGTAGCCGTAGATAATGCTTGACCCAAACAGGCTCTTGCCCTACCGGATTCTTCGCTTCGCTCAGAATGACAAGCCCTTAGTTGGTTCGCATTTACAAGCATTTGTCCCACTCTGCATTCTTCTCACGCATACGCTATGTCATTTAGCTATTTGTACGTTAGGTTTTACTCGTCACTCGTCATTTCAGGCCGTCCAACGCCTTCCGCGTGGTCAGCGCCTCGCTCAGGTGCATGAACTGATGGCCTGAAGCGGGCATGTTGAAGAGAAAGCGCTTCGTCTTGCCATGCCAGAAGCGGGCTACCCGGTGCGCTTCCTCGGACAGCGCGCCCGCATCGCTAAGCGTCTTGATGTGCGCCTCATCAACTGTTATGTCAAGCTCTCCAGGGCTGATCGTCTGCGCTATCTCGCGCGTGCGTCTGCCGACCGCCTCGCGATAAGCGAAGAGGGCGGGTATGTCTACCTTCCGGCTGACATCCGCTACCTCGTCGTCGGTCATGGCAGTGCCTATGTCGCGCCTTGTGAGACCTAGCTTGGCAAGCCACTCGTCATCGAGTACCTGCGGCCTCTCGGCCACAAGCAGATTCATCGTCACGTCCTCGGTGCGCGCCGTGTGCCACAGCAGCCACACGATAGAGTTCATACCGGGGCGCGGGCAGGTCCGCAGTTGCTCCTCGCTCAACCCCTTCACGATCTGGTCAGTAAGGAACCACTCGCCTTCGCCATCGCTCACGGCGGCGGTATGCACTATAGAATGTTGATTCAGGAATATGTCCATGTAGCCTTCCGTACGTCTTCAGCGAGCGTAGACCACCACCTGCCAGGGGCCGGACGTCTTGTAGAAGCGCTGCTGAAGCCCATTGTCGCGCACCAGGGTATCAACCGCCTGCGTGCGGTGTATGCAGGCGCGATAAGGATTGCGAATCACTCGAAAGTAGAGGTTGGCAAGGGAGACTGCTGCCCGTACCCACCAGGTGTCGCGGGGGTAAACCAGGCCGTAGAGCGTGCCGGCCTTCGTCGCCGATAGCCCAACCAACGCCTGCATGTCGTGGTAGCAACAGATCACCCGGTCGAGGGTGACTATATCAGCCTGGGGAATCTGGGGCGCTACGTCCACAAAGTTGGCGTGTAGATAGTTCACCTTCTCGGCATGCCCTTGCCGCTCGGCCTCCTCCTGGGCTGCCTTTACGTAGGCTGTGGAGGCGTCTACAGAAGTGGCGCTCTCTACGCCGCCCCGCAGTAACTCATGCTGGATAGCCCCCACCCCGCCGCCAATGTCGAGCAGCGTCGCGGCATGGGTAGTCTGGGTCTTCAAGGCGTCGATCAGCATGCGGGTAGTCTTGGAGGGGCCCGACTTGCGGTAGGCCGTTAGCTCTCGCCTCGCCTCTTTCTCATTGAACAGGGTCTCGACACCCTTACATTGGCAGCAGTCCATAGCCTGATCTCCGAACAGAGGATATACCTCACCCGTCAACAAACAAACCGCACAGCTCGAACTTACCGACATCCACCAGCCCCAGGTCGGTCAGCTTCAACTCCGGTATTACCGGCAGCGCAAGAAAGGCCATCTGCATGTAGGGGTTGGCGAGAGGACAGCCTAGCTCGCGGGCGGCGGCCAGCAGCCTTAGCATACCATCCCGCACGGTCGCCAGCGGCTGATCGGACATAAGACCCGCCACCGGCAGAGGTAGGCGGGCCAGCACCTTGCCTCCTCTAACCGCCGCGATGCCTCCTTCCATGTCGTTCACCGTGCGCACAGCCAGCGCCATGTCGGCGTCGTCCGCGCCCACCACTACCACGTTGTGCGAATCGTGCGCGATACTGGACGCCAGCGCGCCCGCTTTAAGGCCCAGGCCCGTCACAAGCCCCAGCCCGACGTTGCCCGTGCCACGGTGCCTCTCTACCACGGCGATCTTGAGCAGGTCCCGCCCGGGGTCCGCGACCACAACGTCACCGGAGACCTTCACCTCGACCACCTCAGAGGGGGTGATAAGCTGCTCCGGCAGCACGCGGATCGCTCTCGCGTAGTTGCCTATTGCCTCTATGAGGAACGAATCCTCGGTAACGAAACCGGCGGTCATATTGTTCTTGGGAGGCTGGACCCGGTTACGGGCAGGCGAAAGTATCGCCCCGCCCTGTGCGACGAGTCTACCCGCCGCGAACGTGCGCGTTGGCCTGACATTCTCCAGGTCGCGGAAAGTCACCATATCGGCATGGTAGCCGGGGGCGATTGCGCCCAGGTCGTTGAGGGCGTAGTGCCGCGCGGTGTTGATGCTCGCCATCTGGAGCGCAAGGACAGGGTCGAGGCCCTGCTCGACCGCCTTGCGGATGTTGTGGTCGATGTGCCCCTGCGTCTCCAGGTCGTCGGGCTGCTTGTCGTCGGTGGCCCACGAGCAGAAGCGGGCCGTGCGCTCGTTGACCACGGGCAGGATCGCATCCAGGTTCTTGGCGGTCGAACCCTCCCTGATGAGCACCTGCACCCCCGCGCGCAGCTTGTCGAGCGCCTCCTGCGCCGCCACGCTCTCGTGGTCGGACGACACGCCCGCCGCCGCGTATGCCTGCAACGTCAAGCCGCCCACCAGGGGCGCGTGCCCATCCACCCGCACCCTGGCGCGATGCCCCAGCAGGGCTTTCGCGGCCATATCTTCGGAGACCGCCACTACGCCGGGGTAGTTCATCATCTCGGCGATGCCGAGCACGCGCGGCTCGTCCAGGAGAGTCGCCAGGTCGTCCGCGCTCAAGCGCGCGCCCGAAGTCTCCATGTGGGTAGCGGGCACGCACGACGACAGCATCACGAACACTCGCAGGTCCAGCCCCTCGCTGGCCGCCAGCATGAACCTGATGCCATCGAGGCCGTGCACGTTGGCGATCTCGTGTGGGTCGCTCACTATGGCGGTCGTGCCGTGCGGCAGGACGGCGTTGGCGAACTCGGCTGGCAGCATCATGCCGCTCTCGACGTGCACGTGCGCGTCGATGAAGCCGGGCGCTATATACTCGCCATCCAGGTCAAGCGTCTCGCGACCGCTATATACCCCCGGCTCCCGCGACACGCCCGCGATGCGCCCGCCCTGGATAGCTATCTCGGCTGGGTAAACCTCGCCGGTGAGGACGTTGACCAGTTGCCCGCCCCGCAACAATAGATCGGCGGGCGCGTCGCCCCTCGCCACCGCCAGCAGCGCGCGCATCTCGGCTTCGCTCGCCACGAAGCTCCTGACGCTCATGCGCCACCTTCTTGCGGGGTCGCGTTCAGGCGGGCAAGAGGATAAGACATCTCGCTGGTCTGGGTAAAGCCCAGCCGCTCGTACAGGGGCCTTCCCATATCGGACGCATGGAGCACCAGGCTGGCGACGCCGTGCTCCTTGCTCCATTCAATAATCGTAAGCATGATCATCTCGCCAAGACCTCCGCGCCGGCACTCCTGTTCGGTGTAGACGTTCACGATCAGCCCCTGCGGCCCAGGCTTCAGCAGGTAGCCTTCCCGCGTCGGCCTGGGAAGAATTCGCCTCAATTGCAGCCCACCCCCCGCCACGATCACGTCCGGCCGGGATGCTGGGCTGACCACCCACGCTACATACTCGCCCGCAGGCATCGCCTGCGCGTAATAGGCCGCCGTGGCTTCCGCCAGCAGTGGGTATGCATCCTCGCGCAACTGGCCCATATCGCGGAACATCTCGCAACGGTGCCTCACCAGGGCCGGTATGTCCTGTAGCGTCGCGCGCCGGATGCTGAAATCGGCAGGCCCTTCCATGTTAGTCGATAGATAGAATGTTCGCGAGGCTGTCCATGTCGCGGGCGGGGCCGACCAGGGCCATGTGCAGCCTGCCGGTGGTGAATAGCTGCCCCGCCAGGGTCTGCACCTCTGCCGCCGTCACCGCCTCGATCTTGTCCAGCACCACGTCCATCGGCTCAATATGCCCCAGCATCAGTTCCTGCCAGCCGCCCCAGTGAGCCACATAGGTGCTGCGCTCCAGGCTCAGGAGGGTGTTGCCCTTGATATATTCCTTTATCTTGCGAAGCTCCGTCTCCGGCACCGGCTCGTGCTTGATCCTGGCAAGCTCGCCTATTATAGCCTTCAGCGTCTCATCGACCCGCTCGTTATCCACAGCCGCGTGCACGCCGAATGCTCCCACATCGTGGTACGTCTTGACGAAGCTGGATATGGCGTAGGCCAGCCCCCGGTTCTCGCGGATCTCCACGAAAAGGCGCGACGACATGCCCGCCCCCAGCAGCGCGTCCAGCACGTCCTGTGTGTAACGGCCAGGGTGCGTGTAGGGCAGAGCGGGCACGCCGACCAGCAGGTTGGCCTGCTCGGTGCGCTTCTTGTAGTGCGCCAGCTTCGGCCCACTCTCCACCTGGGGAGTGACGTTCTCGCGGTGGATGCCGTTGGAAGAGCGAGGCATATCGGACCAGAGGCGCGAAATCTCCTCCACAACCTTGTCGTGCCGGACGTTGCCCGCCACGCTCACCACCAGCGCATCCGGCCGATAGTGCCGCTCGACGTGCGCCACGAGATCGTCCCTGCCGATGCGCTTGACGCTGGCCTTCGTGCCCGCCACGTCCTTGCCCAGCGAGTGTCCCGGCCACATCAGGGCGTCGAATTCAAGGTCGGCGATATCGGAGGGCGAATCGAACGTGGAGTCGATCTCCTCCAGGATCACGTCGCGCTCCTTAGCCACTTCCTCCGGCCTGTACTCCGAACCGCGCAACATATCGGTCAGCACGTCGAGCGCGGTGCCCAGGTAGGTGTAGGGGACGAGGGCGCGGTAGTTGGTGTGCTCGTGGTCGGTGGCCGCGTTCAGGTTGCCCCCCACACCCTCGACCTCCTCCGAGATCTGGGCGGGATTGGGGCGCTTGTAAGTGCCCTTGAACACCATGTGCTCGACGAAGTGGCTCACCCCCGCCACCTTGGGGTGCTCGTGTCGCGCGCCCACGCGCAGGTAGAGTTGCACCGCCGCCGAGCGGGTGTGCGGCATGCTCGCCGTGACGATCCTCAGCCCATTGGGGAGGGTGGTCTTCTCGTAAATCGTTTCTGTTTGATATGCCAGTTCGGTGTTCATATTGCTGTAAGATATTCTAGTATCATTTCGAGCGCCCGCCGCGCCGACTGCTCTCGATTGCCATGCCGGTCGCCTGCCCATATATGCCGTTCGACCCTCTCGATATGCGGACCTGCTATGCCGATATAGGTCAACCCTATCGGCTTTTCTACCGACCCGCCGCCAGGCCCCGCCACGCCCGTCACCGATACGGCGATGTCGGCCCTTACCAACGCCCGCACTCCCTTCGCCATCGCCAGGGCGCTCTCGGCGCTCACTGCCCCGTGCTCGCGGATCACCTCATGTGGTACGCCAAGCAGGCCCTCTTTCAAGCTGTTATCGTAAGAGATCACGCCTCCCAGGAAGTAATCCGAGGACCCCGGCACGGCGCTGATCCACTCGCCTACCATGCCGCCCGTACACGACTCCGCGACGGCTAGCCGCAAGCCCGCCCGCGCCAGGGCTGCGCCCGTGCGCTCCGACAATGCGTAATCGTTCTCGTCCATATACTGCGGAAACGCCCATGAGAGGGTAGTTCTCCCAGTATACCACAGCGCTTTGATTTTCGCGGACGCTGGTGGGATAATCAGGTTGTCGGTTGTCGGTTTATGGGTTGTAGGGGCGGACCCCCGTGTCCGCCCTCGTTGGAGGCTCACACCCTGGCAAGCGAGGGCGGACACG
>JBAURA010000048.1:0-1660 GCA_049580985.1 Chloroflexia bacterium | reverse complement strand
GATCAGGAGGGTGGCGGCGACGGCTACGTTCTGGGTCATGAGGAAGGCGGGGACGTAGCGCGGGATAAGGAACTGGAGCATGCCCGTGATGCTGGCGTCGGTGGTGCCGAGGCCGCCGGGGAGGAGGGTGATCGAGCCGATGAGAGTGGAGGCGGATAGGATGAAGGCGCAGATGACGACCAGGATCCAGGAGAACTCCATGCCGAGGCCCATCATCACGAGCACGAAGGCTACCACCTCGCCACCCCACGAGATGACGCCCAGGCCGACGCCGAAGAGGAGGTTGGGGAGGCGGAAAAGCTCGTAGGAGCTATCGTAGAAGGCGTGGAAGTGGTGGACGCCTTTGGAGACGACCGGCAGGCGCTCGCCCACGGCCAGCATTCGGTTGAAGAGGGCGCGGTTCTGGAAGACGAAGAGGAAGGCTATGGCGGCGAGGGCTATGCCGACCAGGATGGGCGTGCCGTAATCGAAGAGAACGAGGCCGACGGAGGCGAGCACCAGCATGGCGAGGCCATCGGTGAGGCGCTCGGCCATGACGATGGGGGCCGAGGCGGCGATGGGCGTGCCGCGCACTTGCTTGAGCAGGTACGATTTGAGCAGCTCGCCCACCTTGCCGGGGGTCATCGCCATCGCCATGCCGCTGAGGAAGATCATCAGGGAATCGCGCCTGGAGACGCCGGTAGCGCCCACGAGCCGCAGGTAGACGTCCCATTTGTAGAAGCGGAGGGCGTAGTTGAGGAGGGTGAAGAGGAGGATGATGGGCATGAGCCACCAGTTGAAGGTGCTGAGGACCTCCAACATCTTGGTGAAGTCGGCGTAGATGGCGAGGCCAGCCACTACTACCAGGCCGAGCACCAGGCCCAGGATCAGCTTGCCCCGAAGGTTGCCCAATATGCTCAAATCCGCACCCTCTATGGTTGCGCTGGACGCGTTGCGAGTACGTCTACCAGTGTAACAAAGGGGGAAGTGGATTACAAGCACACGGATGACCTGGGGGTTCGAGCCTGGAAAAGGGCCGCCGGTTGGTGGAGAGCGCACGGCGGATAAATCCGCGTGCTAAGTTAGCGAAGCCCGCATGGCGGGCTGTCTTGAACGTAGGTCGAGGCCATTATGCTATGCGAGGTTGAATTGTTAAGGTACAGGGTGGCAACCGCCGGTAACTTGGGTGCAAACATGATGATTGCGCGTTTCTTTAGATTATAGCATAAATAGAACGCTTGTGCTAGTACCCAAATGGGTTAATTTTATTGCATTTTCGGGGTTTTGGGGCTGAGGCGTGGAGGGCGCGGGGGTGGTATAACAGGAAAACCGGTTTTAATAAGTATTGCTGCAGGGCGTGATCTTACCGGCACTTTCGCTGATAATAAGGCAAGAAAGGAGGTTATATGCAGACGGAACCGATCAGCGTATACAGGCGGGTGTGGTGCGAGGATAGCGACGCGGCGGTGGAGTATTTCCGCGCGCATGGGATCGACTATGTGGAGGTAGACATAGAGGAGGATGAGGAGGCGGGGCGCGGGGTGATGTTCCTGACGGGCGGGCATCACATTACGCCCACGCTGGTGTACAGGATGCAGGCTATTGTGTTCGACCCGTGGGATGCGGGGCGATTCGAGCGATGGTGGGGGATGGTGAATGAGTAGCGAGAGAGCATCAAAAT
>JBAURA010000047.1:0-1884 GCA_049580985.1 Chloroflexia bacterium | reverse complement strand
GTATACACCTTCTCGCCGTTGATGTAGACGCTCATGGGCCGTTGGTAAATGTCTAGCGGATCTCCTGACCAGACTACTATGTCGGCGTCTTTGCCTCGGGCCAGGCTGCCTATCCGGTCGGAGACGCCCATTATCTCGGCGGGGTTGCGCGTCAGCACCCGGAGCGCCGTATCGCGTGGCAGACCTTCCTTCACCGCCATGATCAAGGCCAGCGGCAGGTATTGTATGCCCACCACCCAGTGATCCGTGGTGAGAGCCACCTTCACGCCCGCTTTCACCAATATGCCGGTGGTCGCCAGCGTCCTGCCCCGTAGCTCCACCTTATACTTGGTCGAGAGGTTCGGCCCCACCACCGCCGGGATATTGCGCTCCACCAGCTCGTCGGCCAGCAGGTGCGCCTCCGTCGCATGGTCCAGCACCATATCGAAGCCGAACTCATCGCGTATGCGGAGGGCGGTCATGATGTCGTCCGAGCGGTGGGCGTGCCAGCGCATCGGTATCTCGCGGCGGAGCACCATCCCAATGTGCTCCATCTTCAGGTCGCGCTCGAATGGCTTGGTGGGGTCGTTCTGGAGGCGGGAAGCGTCCTGCCGCGCCAGGTAGTTCTGAGCGCGCACCAGGTTCTCCCGCATCAGGCCGGCCACGCCCAGCCTGGTGGAGGGCATCTTCTTCTGATCGCCGTAGCTCTTCTTCGGGTTCTCGCCCAACGCAGCTTTCAAGCCCGTGGGGTGCCTCACTACCATATCGTCGATGCGCGTCCCGTGCGTCTTGACCAGCACAGTCAGCCCGCCTATTACGTTGCCGCTGCCGGGCATGACGTTGACCGCGGTAATGCCCCCGACGAGCGCATCTGTAAAGGCCAGGTCGCCCGGATACGTGGCATCGAGGGCGCGCACCTGCGGCGTGACAGGGTCGGTGCCCTCGTTGGTGTCCGCCCCTTCGCGCCCCACCCCAAGCTCGCCTATCCCCACGTGCGTGTGAGCGTCGATCAGACCCGGCGTGACCACGTGCCCCTCCGCCGACACCACCTGCGCATCAGCCGGCACCTCCACCGAGTCCTCCGGCCCCACCGCCACGATCTTGCCGTCGTCCCCGATCAGCACAGTGCCGCGCTCCCACACCACGTCGCCACCGCCTTCCCCCGGCTCCATAGTCAGCACTCGCCCACCTCTGATCGCAATAGTCATCCTGGTCACCCCTTTCTCACTACAACTGAATAGCCTGTTGTATCACTCCTGCCCGGCATTGTCAAAACGATGGTCCTACGCACGCAAATACGCAATCTACGCTAGTGCAAGATACGCAGTATTACGTACCGAAAGCGTTGCTTTATGTCTACCCGATGCGCTATCCTCTAGGTGCGCTTTGAGGTTGCTTACCGGCCTTCTGGCGCTTCAGGGATATGTTTACCCGCCCTTAAGGGTGGCAACCGTTCTATTGCTCCCATACGAGGGGAGCGCATACAACTTAGTTTGGAGGCGTAATTTGGAATTGATCGCACGGGTAAAGAGAACCGTAGGAGCAGCAGGCATAGCACTTTTGGTTCTTGCAGGCGTCATGGCGGCCTCACCACAGCACTCCTACGCGGCCACGCCGGTAGTAGCGGGCGGCACGGCCATAGTGACCAACACCGACGGCGACAATATTCGCGTGCGCGCAGGCGCTAGCACACAGTACGAAAGGGTCGGCTCAGTGCAGGAAGGCGACGTCGTCTCCGTGCTCGACGGGCCTGCCAGGGATAGCGTTGGCATCACCTGGTTCAAGGTATCCACGTCCGGCCTCACCGGCTGGGTTATGTCCGAATTCCTGGACGGCAAGGACGCGCCAGCGGGCGCGCCACCGCCCGCCCAGCCCCAGGCGCCAGCCGCCCCCAGGCTCGAAGGC
>JBAURA010000046.1:0-9282 GCA_049580985.1 Chloroflexia bacterium | reverse complement strand
TGCTGACCGTGATGGGGTCGTCATGCAGCTCGGCTATCTGGAGAGTTGGCACATAGGGGTCGTGGTAATCGGCGTGCGCGCCCTTGCTCTGTAACAGGCTGATGATGTCGAGGGCTGGCGATTCGCGCACGTCCTCTATGTCGCGCTTGTAGGTAACGCCGAGCACCAGCACGCGGCTGCCGCGCACCGGCTTCCCCTGGTCGTTCAGCGCGTCGGCCACCAGGTCGAGCACGTAGTTGGGCATGTTCGTGTTGATCTCGGAGGCCAACTCGATGAAGCGAGCATTATAGTTAAGGGTCTTGAGCTTCCACGATAGATAGTGCGGGTCAATGGGTATGCAGTGCCCGCCCAGGCCGGGGCCAGGGTAGAAAGGCATGAAGCCGAAAGGCTTGGTGGAGGCTGCTTCGATCACCTCCCACACGTCTATGCCCAGCTTGGCGCACATGATCGCAAGCTCGTTCGCCATGCCGATGTTCACCGCCCGGAAGGTGTTCTCAAGCAGCTTCACCATCTCGGCGGTGGCGGTGGAAGATACAGGGATCACGCGCTCGACGATGGTGGAGTAAAGCGCCGTCGCCAGGTCGCGGCACGCCTGGGTGACGCCGCCGATCACCTTGGGGATGTTGGCCGTGCCGTACTGGGGGTTGCCGGGGTCCACGCGCTCAGGTGAGAAGGCGAGGAAAAAGTCGTGCCCAACCGTATAGCCTCCCGCCTGTAGGCGTGGTAAAATGATCTCGTCCGTAGTGCCCGGATAGGTGGTGCTTTCGAGCACTACAAGCTGGCCTGGGCGGAAGTTGGCGGCTATAGACTCGGTAGCCGACACGATGTAGGAGATGTCAGGGTCTTTGGTCTTGCGGAGGGGGGTTGGCACGCAGATCGAGATGGTGTCTACGTCCAGCAAGGCCCCATAGTCGCCGGTAGCGTGGAGCCTGCCGGTGTCTACAGCTTCTTTTACGTCGGCGTCCGAGACGTCCTTTATATAGGAGCGGCCCTCGTTGATGTCAGAGACCTTGCGCCCGTCGAGGTCGAGGGCGACCACCCGGAACCCGGCCCTGGCGAACTCCACCGCGAGCGGCAGACCGACATATCCCAGCCCGATGACGCTTACGACGGCTGTGCGGTCCGCGATCTTGCGAGCGAGTTGCTGTTCATACCCGGCTTCCGTTGTGTTGATCTGAGACAAAGCTGATTTCTCCTGGTATATTAGTGGCTATATGACTATAGCAGAGGGGGAGGGAGAACGCAAACGGGGTGCGTGATGCGTAATACGTGATGCGTGATGCGTGATACGTGAGGACGGTGGACGGTGGACGGTGGATGGTGGGAGCGTAAAACGTAAGCGACGCATCACGTATCACGTATCACGTCTGGGAGAGCATATGGAGCGGGTGACACTGACAACCTATGACGACATAGCACTGGCGGCTAATCTCTATTTGCCGGGGGCGGGTGAGGGGCCTGGTGAGTGGTCGCCTGGGATCATCGTGTGTCACGGGTTCGGGTCGCGCAAAGAAGAGCACGCCGATTTTGGCGAAATGGCTGCGGGGCAGGGGTTCGCCGCCCTTATTCTCGACCTGCGCGGGCATGGCGAAAGCGGCGGCGAAGTGGACGCCAACATCTTCAACGACGTGGCCGCGGCCCTTCAATATTTGCAGTCACGCCCTGAGGTGAATCCAACCAGTATCGCGATCAGGGGAAGCTCGCTGGGTGGCTGGCTGGCGATCCACACGGCGGCTCATCTCAAGGACGTGTCGCCCGTGGTCGTATACGCTCCCGCCCACGAAGGGGGTCTGACGATCCTGATGGAAGAAGTGGCCCTGGTGCAGCGCGGGCACTCATCGCCTATGGTCCCCGAAAACCCGCCTCGCGTAAACGTCAACTCCATGATCCACCTGCTCTACCGCCTCGACACCGTCAAATCGGCGCGCCGTATCTACCCGCGCCCGCTGTTGATAGTGCACTGCGAGGGCGACGAAACCATCCCATCTCACGTCAGCGAGCATATATATAGCTCGCTGGCAGAGCCGAAGACCCTGTGGCTCCTGCCGGGTGGCAATCACCGCTTCGCCCAGCACGACCCGGAGACGAACGCGCGCGTGTTGGAATGGCTGGCTATGAGCAGGCCGCACACCGAAAAGCTGACGCTCGAAAGTCTACATGATGATTGAGGACGGACGGTGGACGGTGGACGGTGGACGGTGGACTGTTGTGGACGCCGAATAATAGAATGTGAGGGTAGTTGCGTATTCAAAGCAGAGGAAGCAGAGATAACAGAGGAAAGCAGAGAATACGGATATATAAGAAACCTCTGCTTTTCTCTGCTGTCTCTGCTTCCTCTGCTTTGAAATAACAGTTAGTATGGCGTAACTGCCAGGGGTAGACGGAATATACGTCTACCGTCTATTGAACCAGCGTTTGATGCCGGCCAGGGGATCGTCGTCTTCGTTGTTGTCGTGGCGAGGGGTGTAGTCTATGCGTTGGCCGCGCCAGCGCTTCTCTTCGGTGGGCGAGTAGCCGCCTGAGGTCGTGCCCGTGCTGCGGTAAAGTATGAAAGGTATGAGGAAGAGGACGGCGGACGCGATCACCAGGGCACCCATGAGTACCGGGATGGCCCTCCCTACCAGCACGGCCAATATCGCGGCCCCGAGGGCCATGCCAATGTACTGGGCCGCGCTGAGGCGCTTCCAATTGGGCATGGTGAATCGGCTCTTTTGGGGTGGGCGCGAGTAAGTAGTGCGCCTGGCCTGGGCGGCGCGAAAGTCGATGGGTGCCCTGGGGCTGGGATTGGGAGTGCTTGCCGGGTTGCCCGTGGCAGGGTTGCCGGCGGCGCTCTTCTTTTTTTCTTCCTCGTATTTTCGCAGGATCTCTTCTATTTCTTCTTCATATTTCTGCTTGCTCATGGCCGTACCCTTCCATGACTGATGCTATAAATAACTGCGTAGGGAGCGCTACAAATCATATTCTGTTACGGAGTTGGTTTCGGGGCTTCGGAGGGGATGAGCCATCTGTTGAGCACCCAGCCTTGTTCGGCTTTGCCCACTACCTCGACGTGACGCCATGTCCCGTCGCCGTTCGTTGCGTCGGGGCCGATTATTTTACAGACCGTGCCCTCGGCCAGGCCATCGACGCGGGCCGCGTCAAGCCTCGGCTCGGCGCGGAGACGCACCCCCTGACCTCCAGTGTTGGCTACTTCTACATATTCTTCAGGTATGGACGTGGGCTGAGGGGCGGTGGTTGGGGCCGCTGTAGGGGTAGCGATGGCAATCTCAACGGTGGAGGTGACCACTATGACCTCGCCGGGGGTCGCTTCCGGTTGCACCGTCGTAGCGGTCGGCTCGGCTGTCGGTAGCTCTATGTTCAGCAACTGGCGGATGGGGTTTATCATCCCCTGCGCTAGCTGGGGCGTAATGCGGAAAAAGAGGAACGCGAACACCGCCACCAGCACCAGGGGCAGGATAGCCAGCGCCGAGCAGCCAAGCCGCTTGGGCGGTGAATAGAGAGGGTATTCTTCCGGCTCCAGCGGGAGTCGAGGTTCGGGTGTGTTAGTTCGCATATTCCTATTTCGGTCGCGGATTGCGCATTGCAGGCTATTGGCCGGCTCACACTACCTTTCTACACTTTTGACGGGTGCGCGTCAAGTCCTCCCAGCACGCTGCCCACGATGCCTGGGTTTCCTGCAAGCAAGGCGCGTGCTTCCATCGGCGGCTTGCCTGCCGGTTGTAGCTGGAGAAGCTGGAGAGCGCCCTGGCCGGTTTGTACGGCCAGGGCCTTATCCTCGCCTGGCAGTAATGAAACGGTCCCGGGCTTGCCCGGCAGGGCCTGGGCAAGGGGTCGCGCGCGCACTATTTTGAGCAGGCGGTCGCCCCAGTAGGTGTATGTGCCCGGCCAGGGTTGGAGGGCGCGCACCCTCCGCGCCACTTCAGCCGCCGGCAGGGTCCAATCAAGCAGACCATCCTCTTTGGCGAGGGTGCGCGTCAAGGTAGCCTGCGCGTCGTCCTGGGGCGTGGCCTCTAGCTCGCCGTTGAGCCAGAGGGGAAGGGTTTCGGCCAGCAACTCCGCGCCGATCCCGGCCAGGCGCGCGCTCAGCTCGGGGTGGGTCTCCTCATGCTCGATTGGCACGCTCCTTTGCGCCAATATCGGGCCTGTGTCGAGTCCCTTGTCCATGCGTATGATGCTGACGCCAGTCACATCGTCGCCCGCCAGGATAGCCGATTGAATGGGGGTGCTGCCGCGCCACCGGGGGAGGAGCGACGGGTGGAGGTTGATACTCGCCCGCTCAGGCAGGTCGAGCAGGGCCGGGGCCACGTACTCGCCATAAGCAACGAGCACAGTCACCTTCGGGTGGAGCGCGGCGAAGCGCGCCCGGAAGTCGGGGTCGCGCAACGTCTCAGGCTGAAGTACAGGCAGGCCAAATTCCTCCGCAGCCACCTTCACAGGCGGCGGTGTGATCTTGCCACCCCTGCCCGCCGGCCTATCGGGCTGTGTAACCACCGTGATCATGTACGGCCCTTCCACAAGCGCGCGCAAGGAGGGCACGGCAAACTCGGGCGTGCCCATGAACACAATGCGCGGCTCGATGGCTGTGATTGGCATATCTCTTATATTATAGTGAATCTCACCTGTAGTTGCGCTGCTTCATCACGGAGCTTATACAAGCCCCATAGATCATCCACAATAACAAGAACTTTGTGATCTCTGTGTCTCTGTGTCTCTGTGGTTCAAAAAAGGTACGTATGCCATGCTGGGCGATACCCTGGAAGCCGATTTCATAGAGAGCCTGCAACCGAGGCCACGATCCGTGCTCGACGCCGGGTGCGGGACCGGGCGCGTGGCTATCGGGTTGGCGCGGCGCGGCATCGACGTTGTGGGCGTGGATATCAGCACGGCTATGCTCGCCAAAGCGCGGCGAGCCGCACCCCACCTGGCATGGCGGGTGGGCGATATAGCTCGCGTGCGCTTGGAGCGGCGGTTCGATGCTGTTGTCATGCCGGGCAACGTGATGATCTTCCTGGCACGGGGCACCGAGGCGGCGGTGTTGCGCAACATGGCCCTCCATCTCGCCCCCGGCGGCAGGCTCGTCACCGGGTTCTACCTGGGCATGGGACGCCTCCACCTTAACGAGTACGACAGGCTGGCCGTACAGGCCGGCCTACATCTCGCTGCCCGCTACGCCGGTTGGCGACGCGAACCGTGGCATGGGGGGAGTGAGTATGTGATGTCGGTTCATGTAGTTTGAACGATCACGGCATCGCCCGCGCTACCCACTCCAACGGCTCCACCGGCGGGCCGTTCACGTGTACCTCCCAGTGAAGGTGGGGGCCATTGGATAGCCCTGTGTTCCCCGACAGCGACACTACATCGCCCTGCGTGACCGCCTGCCCCACGGTCGCTATCAACCGTGAGTTGTGCGCGAACAGCGAGTAGACACCGAGGCCATGGTCTAATATCACCACGTTCCCGCGCACCGCCAGCTTGCCCGAAAAGACCACCACGCCATCGGCGGGGGCGCGTACCGACGTGCCTTCGGGCGTGCCCATATCCATGCCGCCGTGGTAGCTGGTGCCCATCGAGCCGTTCGGACACTGGTAGCACCGGCGGGTGGCGAAGTAGGATGTGATGCGTATGTTGCCGTCGAGCGGCATGCGGAACGGCCCTCGCCAGTACTGCGACGGCGTGCGCCTGGAGAAGACCTGGTTGAGGGTGTCGCGTTCCTGCGCGGTGAGCACCGGGTCGAGCAGAGCGGCGGTCTCAGGGTCGAATTGCAGGGATTCGCTGGGGTATGCGTATGGGACAGTTTCCAGGTTGCGTACTACCGTGCGTTTGCCGCCATCGCCGTTTTGTAGGTCGATGATGACCTGATGCGTGCCCGTGCGCCCCAGCGGCTCGGTGCCTATCAGCGCCCAGGCTATCCCTCGCGCGCCATCGTGCTGGAAGATGAGGGTGCGCCCCTCGTACTTGCCCGTAACGCTCACGCCCGCGGTCGCGCCCACGGTGATGGTGGTCGTGTGCCCCTCGGCCACGCGCGGCGGGTTAAAGCGCACCAGCGTGCCCATCGGCAGGTTGAAGTTGGTCGCCTTGAGCGCCATATAGCCGAGAGGGGATAGCTGCACCCCGTATGGCGTGCTCTCGAAAGCCTTGTGGAACTCGAAGCGCGCGCGCTCGAACCACTGCACGGTGATCCCATCCTCAAGCGTCTCCTCGCTCAGGGGGTAGCCGAACGCGGCAAGGCCGCCGTTGTTCTGCCAGTACTTGAGGAAGCCATTGGCGACGATGTGCCCAGTCTCCGGGAAGTAGGCGCGGTTAGGCATGTTATCCGCCGGCGGCACCCGCTCGAACTTCTTGCCACCGAGCACCTCGTGGGAGAGGCTGCCCAACTGCACCCGCTGCCCCTCCGGCAGTTCGGCGTGCCACTCCATGCGCGCACGCTCGAAATATTGAACGGGGAAGATAGCGCCGTTCATGAACTGCTGCGGGAACTCCTCGCTGACCGGCAGCCCAAACAGGCCGGCGGCCCTGGGGTTGGCCTGGTAATAATCGAGGAACTCGCCCCCCAGGTAGTGCCCCGTCTCGGTGAAGTAGCGAGTGTAAGGCGCGGGCGTGATGGGCGCTGGCCGTGGGGCCAGGGGATCGCCGGTGTAAGGCTGAGCGGAATGCGGAATGCGGAATGTGGAATGCGGATTTAGGGTCGCAAGTTGCGCGGTTCGGACACCAAACTCCGCATTCCGCATTCCGCATTCCGCAATCAAGACTGTCGAGATTATTAGTAGAAAGCGTACAATGGCAATAGCGCGCACGATTGTTACCCCTGATTCGTTGTGATACAATGGCGGTTGGACGATTTTAGGTCTCTATCAGGCTTATTATACAGTCCTTCTTATAACGAATACAGAGAGAAGAGGTGTTCCTTTGACAAGCGCTTCCATTCAGGATACCCCCGCGGAGGGGACCGATAGTAACATAGATTGGCGGATAAGGCCTTTTGAGATGAGCGACGTGCCTGGCGTGGTGGCCCTCATCAACTCGGTCTATGACGCTTATAGAATACAGCACTCGCTTGGCGAGACGTCGTTGCGCGCCTACCTGGCCGCGCCGCGCTCCGATCCTGCCCGCCAGCGGGTCGTGGTAGACGGACCGCGCGTGCCGGGCGTGCCGCCCAATATGCCCGTAGGGTACGCGGGGATCAGGTACGAGGAAGACGAAGAAGCGGGCGAGAGGATGTATTATCTCAACATCAACGTCCACAAAGCCGCCGAGGGGCTGGGGCTTGAGCGCGTGCTGGCGGGCAGGTTGATGGACATAGTGCGCGGTTACGAGGGCGATGCCGGTATGAAGCGCATGGGCAAAGTCACGATCAAGGCGGGCACGATCGAGCAGATGAGTCATAAGTGCGCCCTGTACCGAGAAATCGGCCTGCGCGAGGTGCGGCAGTTCTGGACCATGGCGCGGACGTTGCACGCGCCTATCGACGAGCCGGCGCACGTGGATGGCGTGAGCATCCACACCTTCGACTACCCGAAAGATAGCGAGGGGGCACGCGTGGCCTTCAACGACTCTTTCTCGGACCACTGGGACCATCACCCCACCGAGCAGGCCGACTGGGAGCACTGGATGGCCCAGGACGTGATGCGGACCGACTTGTCGCTGCTGGCCGAGGTCGATGGCGAGCCAGGCACGTTCGCGGGCTTTTGCGTCATCAGCGTGACCGAGGACGACAACAAGCGGCGCGGCGTGGAGGAAGGCTGGATCGACCTGCTTGGCACGACGCGGGCCTGGCGGCGCATGGGCCTGGGCCGCGCGCTCCTCCTGCACGGCCTCCACTCGCTGAAGAACGCCGGGTTCGACACCGCCCTGCTGGGGGTCGATTCGATCAGTCCCACCGGGGCGAATAAGCTATACGAGTCGGTAGGCTTCCGCATCAGAGAGCGCGAGTTCGCGTATGAGGCGCCTCTTGAAGAAGTGAGGGTGTGACGCGGTGACGCAGGTGCAAGCCGGCTGGAGCACGCGGAGCTACCGTGAAGGCGATATGCCCGGCATCGTTGATGTCTACAACGCGGGCTTTGTCGCCGATGGCGCCGACATAGCGTATGGAGAAGCCGACATCCTCGCCATAATAAGCAGGCCCGACTTCGACCTCCAGCGTCAGGTAGTGATCGTAGATGGGCCGGCTGTGGAGGGCGCGCCTGACTGCGTGGTGCTGGGCTTCGGCGCGGTACGTCTACGCGACAACAAAGCCGATAACAGCCGCTCATACTTCTTAGAGCTAGCCGTGCATCCCTCTACGGTAGACCGGGAGCTTCATCGAGCGATCGCGAGCAGGCTGGTAGCGATCGCGCGTGAGATGGAGCGCGATCCTGGCCGCCAGGCGGTAGAGCGAGTGCGCCTGAAGACTGTCTTCTCGCCTAAATCGGAGTGGCTGAAGGCGCTCTTCGAAGAGCTGGGCCTGAAGGAAGTGCGCCGCTTCTACCTGATGACCTGCCCTCTGGACGCGCTTGAAGAGCCGCAAGCCATAGAGGGAGTCAGGATCAGGGGCTATCGACGCCCCGGAGACGAAGACGCCTCCCGCGCAGCCTACAACGCCTCCTTCATTGACCACTTCGATTTCGAGCCTGCCACCCGCGAAGAGTGGGCGTACAGGATCAACCTGTCCCACCAGCTTCCCGACCTCTCGTGGGTAGCCGAGATCGACAGCGAGCCGGGCAGGCTGGCCGGGTTCTGCATGTGCGCCGTCTTCGAGGAAGAGAACGAGAAGATGCAACGCAACTGGGGCTGGATCGATCTCCTGGGCACCGTCCGGGGTTGGCGGCATAAGGGCCTGGGGCGCTCGCTCCTCCTGCACGGCCTCCACTCGCTCAAGAGCGCGGGCTACGACACCGGCGCTCTAGGCGTAGATACCGACAGCCCCACGGGAGCCACCCGCCTGTACGAGTCGGTCGGCTTCAGCACTCACAGTTTATGGCTGAATTATGAGGCGCAGTTGGATGAGGTCAAGGTTTGAGAGGTGTGGCTTGCCTACTATATCTCAGTTCTATGGCATCACAATTCGCGGTATACAGCCTCAACTCGATTTCAAGTTAAAGATCGAGTACTCAAACGGCGATTTGCTCGTGTCGGACTTTGAGCCACTGATCAGGCAGGGCGGCGTGTTTACGGCTCTTGGCGATCCTGACCTCTTTGCGCAAGTGCAAATCGGTGAGCATGGCCGCTACATCCGGTGGCCCGACGATTTAGATTTCTGCGCCGATGCATTGTGGCTTGAAGCGCATTCCCTGAGTAATTCTGCTG
>JBAURA010000045.1:0-7497 GCA_049580985.1 Chloroflexia bacterium | reverse complement strand
TAGCCAATCCTGGTAGGCAGGCCGAAAGTAATTGTCGTCATTCCTCCATGCAACTCGCTCATTCACCGTCATAGGTGGATAACAAACGTAAGTGTCCAACGGGTTATCGCGGCGATATGGATCGCTGATATTCCTTCTGTATGGAGTGTGCATCGTAAAATCGACACCCTTGGAGGGATAAAGGTAGTCAATAACGGTGACTACTATCACATCAATACCATAGCGAAAAACATAAAGCTTTTCGGGCTTACCGAGTTTCGCTACCATCTGTTCTACCGTACTGATTGTTGGTAGAGTGCCGAAAAGAGGGTTCAATAGGCATGCTGACATGCTTGGTGTTGGCTCTACGCTAACTGATGCTGTCGGGGTTGCTGCCGGTTTGGATATCAGATCAGGCTGGCTGTACGCACTAGAATTGGGCAACAAGAAGTAAAGCAACGTTAGCTCGGCTAACAAGACAGCAATTCCTAATGTTAGTGCTATCTTTCTCTTGCTTATCATTGTCGATTAGATCACTTCAACAGCCCTGGTATCTGCGTCGGTATGCGCGCCACCTTCACCCCCGCATCTTCCAGCGCATCGATCTTCCCCTGGGCCGTGCCCGCGCCGCCGGAGATGATGGCCCCCGCGTGCCCCATCCTGCGGCCTTCGGGCGCGGTGCGGCCCGCTATATACCCCGCCACCGGCTTGGTCACGTACTCCTTGATGAAGCGCGCGGCCTTCTCTTCCTCGTCGCCGCCGATCTCGCCCATCATCACGATCTTCTCCGTGTGCGGGTCGTCCTGGAACATCCGCAGGCAGTCAATAAAATTCGTGCCGTTGATCGGGTCGCCCCCGATGCCCACCGCCGTCGTCTGGCCCATGCCCGCCTCGGTCAGCGCCCATATCACCTCGTAAGTGAGCGTGCCCGACCGCGATACCATGCCGATGTTGCCCGGCGTGCAAATATACCCCGGAATAATCCCCACCTTCGCCGCGCCGGGCGTGATCAGCCCCGGACAGTTCGGCCCGATGAGCCTGCTCTTGCCTCCCTTGAGCACGTTCCACACCCGCATCATATCCAGCACCGGGATCCCCTCGCTGATGCACACGATCAACGGGATCTCGGCATCGTGCGCCTCCAGGATAGCGTCGGCGGCAAACGCGGGTGGCACGAAGATGATGGTGGCATTGGCCCCCGATTCCTTCACCGCCTCTTTCACGGTGTTGAACACAGGCGCCCCCAACGCTTCGGTGCCACCCTTGCCGGGCGTTACCCCGCCCACTACCTTCGTGCCGTAGTCAATCATCTGCTCGGTGTGGAACCCGCCCTCACGCCCCGTGATACCCTGCACCAGCAGGCGCGTGTTCTTATCGACAAGTATGCTCATCCCGCTATCGAACCCCCCTCGTTCATTCTGCAATTTTGGTGTAGCGCGGCATTATAACATAATCGGGGACCGGGGATCAGGGGTCGGGGATCAGGAGCCGAAGCCTACCAACCCTGTCTGCTTGCCGGATAGGAATCGGAAGGCGACGAGGATCGCCAGGGAGGCTACTAAGAGCACGCCCGACAGCACGATGGCTGCGTTGAGGTCGCTTTCAAGCGCTGTATAGATCGCCAGCGGCATAGTCTGGGTGCGGCCCTCGAAGTTGCCCGCGAAGAGGATCGTGGCCCCGAACTCGCTCAGCGCCCGCGCCCAGGCCATGATCGCCCCGCCCGTGATACCCGGCAGGGCGAGCGGCACCAGCACGTGCCTGAACCTTGCCCAGGCCCCAGCCCCGTCGGTCGCCGCCGACTCCTCAAGCTCGCGGGGCACATCCTGGAAAGCCGCGCGCGCCGCCTTCACATAGAAAGGAGACGCCACGAAGGTCTGCGCGAGCACCACCGCCGCCGTGCTGAACGCGATATCAAGCCCTGTCCCCTCCAGGATCGGGCCGAGCAGCCCCCGCCGCCCGAACGCCAGCAGCAGCGCGATCCCCGCCACCGCCGGCGGCAGCACCAACGGTAGGTCAACCAGCGTGTCCAACACCCTCTTACCCACAAAGTTCCGACGCGCCAGCACGAACGCCAATGGTGTCCCCAACCCCAGCATAATCCCCAGGCTCCCCAGGCTTGTGAACAGGCTCAGCAGTAACGCATTCCGCACGAACGGCCTGCCCAGGTAATCGGGCAGGTCGCCCACGGGCACGCGCATTAGCAGCGCGATCAGCGGCAGGCTCAAGAACGCCACAAACAACGCAATCGCCAGCGCGAGCGCCGCCCGCCCCGCCACCTGTCCCCAGTTAGGCGCGCTGCCGTCTTCCCTGCGTGCACTTTTCTGCTCTTTCACGACTGTTGTCCGCTCAGTGTCTGTGCTCAATTACCATATAGTCTTTCCCAAAAACAAAAGCTTGTCAGGGATCGAGGATTAGAGAAGATGGGCCTTAAAATCTGTCTGCCGATGGAACTTCCTTAAGTCGGCAGAGCAGATTCTGGTGCGTATGAACCTAACCTTACATGGAAGTTCCTTAAGTGTAAGGTTAGGTTTGTGGCACTAATCCCCAATCCCCAATCCCCTACCTTCCCGCTTCTTCCGTCCCACCGAACCCGAAATCCTTCAACACCTGCTGTCCCTCGTCCGACAGCACGTGCTCGACAAATCGCCGCCCGCCCTCCGGGTTCGACCCATCCTTCACGGGCGCGATCATATAGCGGGCGATCACATTATATTCGTCGGGTATCGCTACCGTTCCTACCTTGCCTCCCCGCGCGTCCGTGATGTAGACAATCCCGGCGTCTGCCTCGCCCAACTCCACCTTAGCCACCACCTGCCGCACGTTGTCCTCCCGCGATACCACGTTCGCCAGCACTCGCGCCTTAAAATCACCCCCGTACCGCGGATTCTCGGACAGCTTATCCAGCGCTTGCAAGCTATAGTTGCCCGCGGGCACCGAGTCCGCCGCCAGCACCAGCTTGATCCCCGGCTTCGCCAGGTCTTCCAGCGTTGCCACCGCACTCCCCCCAGGCTCCACCGCCACTACCAGCCTGTTGGTCAGCAATACCCTCTGCGTGCCCGTCTCCACAACCCCCGCCGACACCGCCGCCTCCATGTTCCTGGCGTCCGCCGAGGCGAATACGTCTGCTCGCGCCCCCTGCGATAGCTGCGTGACGAGCGCCTGCGATCCCCCGAAATTGTACGTGATCTTGCCCGCGCCGCTCGCCTCAACCTCGCTGCCGATCTTACTGAAGGCGTCCGTAAGCGACGAAGCGGCAAATACCGTCACCTCGCCCATCCCGGCAGGCGCGGTCGGTGTGCCGCCTTCTGTTGGGCTGCACGAGGTCACCAGCAACGCTAGACCCAGCAAGGCGGGCATGGCCACCATGCCTACCCGGCGCGGTCTGCCCATCACAACCCGCCACCCTCCCCAGCGCGTGTGGCGATCATCACCGAAGTGGACTTGAACATCGCCACCACTTCCATCCCCTCCCGCAGGCCCATCTCGTCCGCCGCCTCGGTCGTGATCACCGCCACGATGTGGTTGTCCCCCGACTGCATTTCCACCTGGCACATCACGTCGCCTCGCTTTATCGCCGTGATCGCTCCCGGCAACTTGTTGCGCGCGCTCGTTCGCGTTACCTCTTTGCTGTCCATATATGGCTCCTGTCGCTTATCCGTTCTTATCCAGGTCCTTCAGCAACAGCACGGCCACCTGCAACGCCAGCCTGCTGTCCGGGTCGTCCGGGTCCAGCCCCGTGATCGCTCGTATCCGGGCCAGCCGGTAGCGCAGCGAGTTGCGGTGCAAGAAGAGGGCATCCGCCGTTTGTGTGGAGTTCCCTCCGTGCCTCAAGTACGCCCCCAGCGTCCGCACCAGGTCGCCGTAGTGCGCCCGGTCGTACTCCTGCAACGGCTTCAGCAGCCCCAGGTAATACCCCGCCCGTCCAGGGTCCGTCCTCAGCGCCTCCAACAACGGCCCCAGGTGCTCCCCGTGCGTCCGATTTCCCTCGCTCATACCCTCGCCTCACCCCATAGAGTTGTTGTACCATAGCGGAAAGGCACGCGTATGTGCAACATGCACACAAATCCGTAACAGTTCAGAGTTGGGGTAGAGAAAACCAGTTCGTAGGGGCACCCCTCGTGGGTGCCCTGTTCGGCAGAGATCCTGGTATGCGAAGAGGGCACCCACGAGGGGTGCCCCTACGGCCTTTCCGCCGTAAGTCTGAACGCGTACCACAAATCCTGGGTCGCACCCAGGCACATTTCTATGGTAAGCTGTCTTTCATATGTACCGGAAACTCGTCTCACTCCTGCTCATGGCCGCGCTTGTCCTGGTCCTGCTCCCCGGATGCGACTCCGGCCCGGCCCCCACCCCCACTACCCCGCCCCCTCCTCCAACTCGCGCCCCCGGCGATCTTGCCATCGAATCCGCGACCGAGCTTGGCGTCATGCAGAACCCGCCCTCTGTCCGCGCCCGCGATGGTGGGCTTTCGGCTTTTGTGGGCACGAAAGTGCTCTGGATCTTCGGAGATACCCTCTTTACGAAGCCTAACGAGCAGGGTATCAACAGTATCTCGAACTCGGCGGCTTTCGCCCCTCTCGCCAGTCCTTTCGCGATAACCTCGACCGAGAGCGCCACCCTGGACGCGACGGGCGCGCCTATGCCCCTTCTACCGTACAACCAGGAGGAACTGGACTACAACAAAGCCCACGGCGACAAGGGCGATGACCGCTACGCCCTGTGGCCCACCGCAGTCATTCGCCAGCGGGATAGCTCCGGCCTTGTGGTCTACTCCAGGCTGGTGATCAAGCCGGGCAACCTGAATTTTACCGCCACAGGCTCCGGCCTCGCGCGCGTAGACCGCGAGGCGAAATCCACCGTCGCCGTGCGCGACCCCGCGCTCCTCTTCGAAGCGCCCGACCCTCTATTCGGCCAGGGCGCGGTAGTGGGGGGCAGCCATTTCTATCTATACGCCTGCGAGCTAGCAGGCCCCCTCGATGCCCGGTGCAAGGTAGCCCGCGCTCCCGTAGAGACCGTGGGCGAGCGCGCCGCCTACCGCTTCTGGGACGGCAAAGATTGGGTCGAGG
Organism: Chloroflexia bacterium; assembly: GCA_049580985.1. Lineage (GTDB taxonomy): Bacteria > Chloroflexota > Chloroflexia > QHBQ01 > JADMIH01 > JADMIH01. Next base: position 2,452 of record JBAURA010000045.1, on the reverse strand, counting down.
ACATAAACAAAGCCGCCGTAGTCCTGCGCGGACCGACGAGCGGCCTGACCGTCTCATGGAACCCCTACCTGGGCAGCTACCTGGCGACCTACGGAGGTCTCGTATCCACCAAAGTGCTCATGCGCACCGCCCCCGCCCCCGAAGGCCCCTGGTCCGAGCCGGTAGAAGCCTTCACCGGCCAGCCCCCCTCAAGCATGGACTGGAACTACAACGCCTACGAGCACCCAGAAATCGCCAGAGACGGTGGCAAAACTCTCTACGTCACCTACTACCGCCCAATAGCGCCCTCTGAAGGCGAGCTACGTATCGTGGAAGTGAAACTGAAATAACGGACGGTAGACGGTGGACGGTAGACCGTTGTCAGTAGACGCTCAACAAAGATACTGCCCTGCGAACAACAGATTTCGTCATGCTAGCTGTAGGTCCAAAGCAGAGGTAACAGAGAAAAGCAGAGAATAGAGAAATAATAAGACTCTGCTTTTTTCTGCTATCTTTGCTTTCCTCTGCGTTGAAACCGCACTCTGACTACGAACCTGCTCCCTATTCACCGCCACCGACAACCGACAACTGACAACTGACAACAGTCTACCGACTCACAAACACCACCGTGAAGTAGCTCGCGCCATCGGCGGCCCTGGCGTAGCCAACCCCTACGTGGGTATAGTGCGCCTTGAGCATGACCGCCTTGTGGGCTGGACTGTCGAGGAACGCTTGCATTGCCATCTGTGTCGCGTGGCCGCTGTCCGTAGCGGTGCACCTGGCGAGGATCTCACCAGCGTACCCGAACGCGATGTTACGTGCGCGCAGCAAGACGAACACATCCGTTCCTTCGGGCGTAGTGTGTGAGAAATAGTTGCGCGCGGCCATGTCTGCGCTCCGGCTACGTGCCACCCCTGCCAGGTCCGGCAAAGATGCTACTTGCCCTACCCCCGCATTGGCGCGCTCGGCGTTGACCATGTCCAGCAAGCGCTTCTCTATATAGGAAGAGTTATCGCGCTGCTCCGGTGCCGCCCCTGTGCTCCTGCCTCCCGACCTGGCCCACGCCTGGTCGCCCAGCCTGGTCAACTGCACGCCCCAGCCCTTGCTCTCCAACTGCGGGTGGTGCTCCATCCGGGCGCGCTCGAACCACTGCACCTTCAGGCCACCTTCCCACACCGGTTCTGAGATCGGGTAGCCGAACGTTTCCACGCTCCCGTGAGCGCGCCAGTATTTCAGGAACGGGGCCGACATCGAATGTCCCGTCTGCGGGAAGTACACCTTGCTCTTGGTGGTAGTGAACGCCCTGATGCGCGCGGTCCGCGGGGCCAATTCCGCCCCCAGCCGCGTGATCTGCACGGTGATGCCCCGGCTCGCAAGCTCCGGGTGGTGTTCCATCCTCATCCGCTCGAAATACTGCACTTGGAGGCCGCCCTCCAACATCTCATCGCTGATAGGCCAGCCGGTGAGCGCCACGCCATACCGGTCGAACGCTCGCAAGAAGTCGCCCGACACGCTCTTGCCGGTCTGCGGAAAGTACCTGGCTTCAGCCATCGCCTGCAAGTGCGCTTGCAGACCTGAGCTTTGGGTGCTTGCCGGGGCAGCATGGAGAGGCAAGGGGTTGATCGCTATAAATAGCAATGCCAGTATCATCGCCGTGATACGGCGTGTAGGAAAGTTAGGTATTATCACGCGGCAATTATAATCCCGTTTCGCTCAGATCCTATACGGAATAGTCAGTATCATCGCTACGTAGTTTGAACCGTCTTTGCTAGGGAGCATTCAGATTTGTGCCATCTTGACAACAACATATAAATCCTTTACTATATAAATGGTCCTTTATATGGGACCGTGTAGGAAATGTCAGGGATAGGAGTTATATGTGGATCGGAGCTTGACATCGCCCGTTAGTGGCGCTCAACAGGGAGCTAAGGGTACGCGGCCCCGCCGTAAGGTAGACGAGTATGTGCCGCCCATCCTCACGGATGAGCAGGCAATCGCCATGCACAACCTCAAGGCCTTTCTCAAAGCAGTGGCCGACGTAAACCGCCTCGCCATCCTGCAAGAACTGGCTCGCCAGGACGGCCTCAGCGTGCTCGATCTCTCCGACCGCCTCGTGCTTAGCCAGCCCCTCACCTCCTGGCATCTCCACATCCTCAAGCGCGCGCGCCTGGTAGCACCCACCAACCAGGGCCGCCAACGCATCTACCGCCTCAACCGCGAAAGGTTGCAGGAATACCGCGATCTGTTCCAGTGGGTAACTGATTTGTAGTTAGTTGTCGGTTGTCGGTTGCCGGTTGTCAGTTTCAAGGCCAACAACCGACAACTGACAACCGACAACTGACAACCGACAACCGACAACTTAGGAGATAGAACACAATGGCAAGAAAGAAGATCAGGGTTGCTATCATTGGCGTGGGCAACTGCGCTTCCTCCCTCGTGCAGGGCGTGCAGTACTATAAGGACGCCCCGGACG